>NZ_JBHWUU010000054.1:43893-68670 GCF_042737375.1 Streptomyces sp. NPDC060000 | reverse complement strand
GACAGGTTGAGATGAGTTGAGATGGGATGGGATCGAACATGGAAAGCCCGCGGGGCCGACGGACACGTTCCGTCGGCCCCGCGGGTTCTTGGGGGTGTTGCTGTTGTCAGGCGGTCGGGTACGAGCCGGTGACGGTGATGATCTCCGCGTTGACGGCGCCCTCGGCGTCGCCGTAGAGGTGCTCGATGTTCAGCACCGCGGCCCCGTTCTCGCCACTGGTGACGCGCAGGCGGTCGATCTTCGTGCCGTCCGATCCGGCGTAGATGACTGCCTCACCGGTCCAGACGCCGTTGTCGGCGTCGCGGCCGTCGAGGCTGACCTGGAACGTGTAGCGGATACCAGCCGCGGCCGGTACCGGCAGGGTCAGACCGAAGCCGGCGCTGGAGGCCGAGGTGGTCTCCTTCTTCGCGTTGATCTGCGCGGTGAACGTGCAGACGCCGTTCGCGTCGACGTACTTGCCCGAGCTGGTCGTTCCGTCGACGCCGGCGACGTTGGTGAGCTTCGGGGTCCAAGACGTGGCGGTCATGCGCACTTCCCTCATGCTGGGAAACGCTGCCCCGATCGGGACAGCCGGCGAAGAGTGCGCGATGGGCGACGCTAGTGTCGCGGCCTCACGTAGAGGATCGCTGACCTGCGGTTTCCATCCCCTCTGGCTCCCAGCGATAGACCTGGGTGTCGGTCTCCTCGTCCCGGGTGAGGACGTATGCCCCGGTGCCTGCCGGGGAGCGCATGTCGATGCGGTCGATGAAGGCGTCCGCGCCGTGCCACCGTCGAACGGCCCGCCCACGTACTGGAGTTGCTGCAGTTCAGCCATGCCAGGAATCTAGCGGTATGTGTTGGTATGCGGCTACGCTGTGCTCGCACGAAGTGTGGAGACACGCCGCACAGACCGCCGACCCGCTTCCCACGCAGCGACGGCACCAACGGTCGAAGGCTCGCCGGACATGGCTACCGGCACCCGGGCACACCCCGGCGAGGGCCCGTGACGGATCGCCCTTGCCCTGACACCTGCGGCGGGTGGCGTGGGGCCTGCCTCGGAGACTCACATGTCACGGCACGTCAGCAACGACCTCAAGCGCCGCGCCCGCGAGCTCGCCGCCCGGGAAGAGATCCCGTACAGCGCCGCTCTCGCCCGGCTCCGCAGCTCCCGCACTCCGGCCGACCAGCCGACGGACACCCCTGCGGACAAGCCCAGCCGGTTCCTGCTCCCCGAGTACCTGTACGTCCCGTTCCCTGCGCCCGAACTGGGCGGCGCCCGCCCCTGCGACGACTGCGAGGGCTCGGGCCTCGACGCCGAGGGGCGTACCTTCGCGCAGCCGTCCGACGGCGGCCGGCCCCCGCTCCTGATCGAGGTGGTGTGCTCCGCCTGCGAGGGCTGCGGGCGCGCCGAGCATGATCCGGAAGGCTGCGGCCACCCGCACACGGACCCCGATATGGATGACGGCCTGTACGACGAGGACGATTACGACGAGGAACCGCCGTGCCCCTCGTGCGCAGGCCGGGAGTTCAACTACATGCAGGGCATGCTCTCCGACGACCAGGGTGAGCCCGTCGAGGTCATCTACCTGCGGCTTCCGTGCGGCTGCACCGCCGACCGGATGCGCGTCATCCTCGGCGACCTGGTCGAGGTGAGCGGCTGATGGCCCGCCAACCCCGCCGGGACCGTGAGGAGCGCCCGGACGAACGGGAGACCCTGCCCGGCATCGCCGGGGTACGGCTCCGCGCCGACGAGGCCACCGCCAAGGTCGTGATGGACGTCCTGCGCGCCAACTTCACCATCACCCGAGCACGCGACTACCCCGGTGACCGCTGGTACTTCGACCTCGACACCGGCAACACCGCCCCCGACCCGGACGGAGACGAGTGACCATGGCGACCCCCCGCCTGGTCTACGGACCGCACTGCTCGCACGACGAATGCGCCTGGACCGGCTGCGACCACGAGGAAGGCAGCGGCAACGGCATCGTCCATCCCTGCCGGTACGAGAACGACGGGTGCCCGTACTGTGGGCCGGCGGACCAGGCCGCCCCCATCGAGCCGGGGCCGGCCCGGCACACCTGGAAGTGCCCCGAGTGCAGCGCCCTGACCCTGACCGCGGGCAGCCCCGACGCGCTCGAGCCTCAAGTCGCCCGCTACGGCCTTCCGCACCTCACGGAGCACGAGAGGGCAGCCGAGTCCGCCTGAGACGCCACAGGGGCCCCGTACGCACCGTACGGGGCCCCTGCGCTGCAACCGCTACGCGACGGGGTTCTTGTCCAGCCAGTCCGACAACTTGTGGGCGGAGCCGAGGACGTCGGTCCGGTTCGTCACTCCGCCGGCGGGGACGCCCTGGTCCTCCCCCACCGCGATGCCGTCCTCCATGGTGTCGATCAGCGCGTACGCATCCGACCAGAACTCCGGCCCGGTTTCCTTGTCGGCGTTCGCCGCCTTCCGCAGGTCGCGCGCGGGCTTCATGAGCGCCTGCATCTGCTCCCAGCACGTTCCCGGTTCCTGCTCGAGGCAGCCGCCGTCAGTGTCGAATTTCGTCACCGCGGCCTGGAAGGTGGTGGTCGCCTCCCCCACGCTCAGTGTCTTCTCCGCCTTCGCGGCCGGCTTTGCGGTGTCCTCGTCGCTCGAGCTGCTGCAGCCGCTCGCGGCCGCCACGGTCGCGGCCAGGACGAGCGCGCCGACCGTCTTCCCCCAGATGTGTCTCCCCATGACGGGGGATCATCCCACGCAGTGCCGACACGGACACGTCAAGGGCCCTGGCCACTGGCCGGGGCCCTCGGATCGGGCAGGTCAGGCGCGCGTGGAGGACCGCCCGCCCCACGAGTTCTTGTTCGTGATGTTCACCGTCTTGCCGGGGCGGCTCGAGGGCGACATCTTCCAGGCGAGCAGCAACAGGGCCATCGCTGCGACCGCGCTGCCCCCGCTCGCCGCGGCGCTGACGAGCTTGCTGGCCCCGGCGAGGAAGTCCCCCGCGCCCCATCCCAGGACGCCGCCCCCGACGCCGCCAGCGAGCATGCGCTGCGCGAGCGGGTCGAGGAGCGGCTGGGGACTGAGGTCACGAGCCGGGGACGGCGCGGTCGGCTGCAGAGCCGAACGACGTACCGCCACGGACCGGTTGGGGTCGTACGGGTCCTGAACGTGCACGATCGGGTCGTGCTCGTCGCCGAGCTCGACGAAGGCCGCGGTCGGCTGCTGTACGCCCGCCGGGATCACATGCTTACTGGACACGAGGCGTTCTCCTTGCTGTCGGCGGGGACTTCGGCGGCGGGGGTGTGCTGGGCGGCCGAGAGGATGAACACGACCGAGCGGTCGCGCTTGCCGGACTCCTCCACCCAGCCCTGGGCGACCCACTGGTTCAGCCAGGGGGTGATGGTCGAGTGGTGATTGCAGATCCCCATCCGGACCGCCTCGCCCTTGGTCAGGCCCTCGGGACCGGCCTTCTCCAGGGCCCGCCACATCTCCAGCCGGTTCTCCTCGATCCGGGAGCCGTCCGGGTACATCGGTACGGCTCGCAGGACCGGGCGGCCCCCGCGGGGACCGCCACCGCCGGGCGGGGACGGAGGCGTCGGGTCGGGATCCGGGTCCGGGTCTGGCGGAGGGGGAGGACCTGCGGGTGTGTCGTAGCCGCCGGTCGCGAACCGCAGCGACGTCTTGAGGATCTGCTGCTCGTCGATCCAGTAGCAGCGGCCTTCGTTCGGCTCGACGTACCGCTCGGACGACACCATCGTCTTGCCCGGCAGGTCGAGCTCGTCGAGACGCCAGCCCTTCCCGTACGCGCCGGTCCCCATGATCATGTTGATGGGGGTCGGCTCGTTCACAGGCAGGCCGATACGCGTACCGAACTGCTGCCGTGTGTCGGTGCCCTTGCCGCCGAACGCCTGCTCGCTGGGCGACTGGGTCGCCGCGACGATGCGGATGCCCATCGCGCGGGACACCTGCATGAGCGTCATCAGCTCGGAGACGACGTCGGGCGCCTGGCGGAGCAGCTCGGCGAGCTCGTCGATGATCAGGACGATGTACTTGCCGTGCTTGCGGGTCCACTTCTTGACCCGCTCCCCGTTGGGGCCGCGCAGCGTCGCCAGGTACTTGCCGCGGCGGTGCATCTCCGACTTGAGCCAGACCAGGACCTGGCGGGCGGTGTCCGCATCGTCGGCGAGGGCCACCATGTTCGGCTGCCACGGGCCCAACTCGAGGGCGCCGGGCTTCATGTCGATGCCCGCAAGGTCGACGTCGTCGCAGGCCACCAGGTTCGCGGCGAGGACGTTGACGGCCCCGGACTTGCCCTTGTTCGTGCCACCGGCGATGAGGATGTGCCCGTCGACCAGGTCGATCAGGATCTCGCTGCCGTCGGGGTAGATGCCGATCGGGATGGGCTGCTCGACCGAGTCGACGCGCACGCCCGGCCACGGGATCCCGTCTCCGGCGAGCGGGTCGGTGGTCTGCAGACGCACGATCAACTGGTTGGCCTGCGGACCCTCGGTCAGGCGCAGCCGGCCGGGCAGGTCGAGGTTCGCCTGGAGCTGCTGCCGCTTGGCGATGACGACCTGAGCAGACGTGTTCTTGCCCGGCGGAAGCGTCACCATCGCGTACCAACCGGTATCGGTGAACACGATCCGGGAGACGTCGACCGCGGGCACGCCCAGGGCGACCAGGGCGCGGCGAAGCGCCGTCTCCTCCTCGGTGTCGCCGGTGACGCCGCCCTGGCCGATGTTGATGCCCATCCCGTCGGGCAGGGGCGCGGTCTTCGCGGCCTTGATCTGCAGGTTGAAGCGTTCGTGGCGGGTCTTCACCAGCCACGGCACGTACACCGCGTACGAGGCGATCGTGACGACTCCGCCCGCGATGAGGGACGGCACGGACGGCCCGGTGACGGCGCCGATCGCGGTGTTGATCACGGTGCCCGTGGAGGCGACGCCGAGGGACGTGGCGACGCCGCTTTTGAACTTGAGGCCGCCCCAGGTCAGGCCGGCCGATGCGACGGCGCCCAGGGCGTACCCGACGTACGCGCTCGGGTCGACACCGACGGCGTGGTGGAGCCACCCCAGGCAGGTCATCCCCATGGACACCGCGGCCGGAGCGAGCTCGTACCGCAGGCGCCCGCACCAGCCGCATACGGCCGCCGTCATCCGTCGGGTACGGCCGTGCGCAGAGGTCTTCTCGACGGGCGAGGTGACGTGATCAGACGGGTCTCGAGGTATGAACACGTCACGTCACCTCGCCAGGAGGGACGTGGACAGACGGGCAGGGCCTACGGTGCGCGAGGGCATCGGGGTGTTCCTTCGTTCGTTGGTTCCGGCGGTGCTCTCCGCCGTTGTCTGGCCATGACGCCAGGTGTTCGGTTGTGGTCGTGCGGGCCGGGATCCGGCCGGAGTCCTACGGTGCTTCGGGCCCGAGCGTCACCGGGTCAGTGGTCCGGTCGTGCAAGGCGTACGCCCACTCGTGCCGGACGGTCATCGACGTCTCAGGCGGCAGAGCGCGCCCGGCGATTGCCGCGACGGCCGTCTGCATGGCTTCCACGGCCCCCATGCGCTTGTCCGTGCGCACGTTCGTCGGGGTGCCTGGCGGAATCGCGAACTCGAAGGTCACGCGCAGCATCCGCGGCATCTCGCGTCGAGTCACCATCGTCCCCCCTCATGATCAGTCACAGCCCTCATTGTGCCCGATCTCTCCGGGAGAATGGAAGTTCTGCGGGAGAGTGAAGCGTTCAGAGTTGAGAAACCAGGAGTGGCCTGGCCTTTTCGAGGAGTGCGCGCACGTTCTCCGGGAGAGGCGGGGGGAGTGGCGGGCGGTCAAGGCCGAGCCAGTCACGGGCCAACTCCCACGGCCACGGCTGCCACGCGATGACGGGCCGCACCTGGTGCAGTCGCTTCCACGCCTCCGCCCACGCGGCCTCGTCGACGCGCATCGCCTGGGCCTCGCTCCAGTGCACCCAGCGCCACGGGACGTCGTCGAGCGCGCCGGACGAGACCAGGTGCAGGATGCCCTTCACGACGTCGTGTCCTCGAGGCGGCCGCGGCCCAGGTGCTCCTTGCAGTTCGCGCACCGCAGAGTCTCGGGGCGGCGCGGGTGCTTCTCCAGAGGCATTATCGGTCCGCACGTCGGGCACGTGATCCTGATGCGCTGCGGCGGCCGCGGTACGGTCGGCTCGAGCGGATCCGATCCGTGCGAGGTCGCCGCGTCGTACATGTCGTTCCACGTGAACCGCGTGCCGTCCCGGTCCGGCTCCGACTGGTGCCAACCGCCGGGCTGGTCCCGTACGGGCATGACCGACGGGTCGTAGTGACCGGCCGCCTGCCCGCAGGAGACCCGGCCAGCCATGGCGTGCAGCATGGTCGCGCTGCACGTGGTCACTTCACCCGTGCACTCCGGGCACGGCACGGGCTTCGGCTCCCCGTGATAGCTGTCCCACTGGCTGAAGTCCGGGATCACGCCGCGGCCGCGGCAGCGGCGGCAGGGCGGTGTCGGCGGCGGGAACGACACCTCGAGCTTCACCAGGTCCTGGTGCCGGTCGGACGGGCCGATCGCGTCGACCTGGCAGTGCAGCGTCACGGTGCGCCAGCCCTCGAGCGGCAGCGTGGACGGCAGCTCGCCCCCGAGCAGCTTGGACAGCTCCGCGGGGGCGAGTTCCTGGTTCCCTGGACGCATCACGCGACGTCACCCCAGTAGCCGGGAAGCTCGACGACGTCGATGCCCTCTTGTTCCGACAGGCGGTTCACGCTGGGGTCAGCGCTCCACACGGTGATGTGGCCGAACTGGAAGTGGGCGGCGCGCAGTCGCTCACGCTTCACCACGGCGCCGGGCCGGAAGTCGTTTCGGCTCCGCATCAGGAGCAGCGTCGCGGGCACGCCGTGCCGGCCGAGCCAAGTGACGACGAGCTGCTCCAGGCGCCGGTCCCCGCCCGTCATCACGAGCACAGTCTTCCCGTCCTCGTGTGCCCGCTGGGCGGCGGCCACGACGTCGCGGTTGGGCGGGCATCCGAGCATGGCGGAGTGGAACCGGGAGGCATCGTTCGCGAAGCGATGGATCTTCGAGACGTTGATGAGCCCGCCCTCGAGGTCGAAGGCGACGGCGGTGGTCTTCGGCGGGGCTGCGATTGCGGTGGTCACTCGGTCTCCCCGTTGTAGATGCGGATCATCCGCATGGCCTTCTGCCTGCACGGATCGCACGTCTTGACCCGGCGGTCGCCGGTGCCACATATCGCCGCGGCCAGGGCGTCAGCGGCCCCGGTCGAGGTGATGCGGAGCAGGGTGCCGCCCTTCTTGCGGCAGGAGTCGCAGGCCCGCGTCTTCCCGGGCCGGGTGTTCTCCCCGCACACGACCAGGGCCAGGCGCTGCTCGAGCTCGGGGAGGCTGGGGGCTTCGACAACGACGGTCATCGGTTGCAGTCCTTCGGGGCGCGTGACTTGTGGTGGCTGATGGTCTGGAGCTCGCTTCCGACCTGCTCGTACGCGGTCATCTCCTGGCAGGCGGTGCACCGGTAGGCGATGAACCGACGGAAGGGGACGGTCTTGGACGCGGGGTGTCCCTGGCGGCCGCCGGCCATCTCGCCGGGGCCCGGGTCCCCGCACCACTCGCACGACGGGTCGTGGTGGGTGATGACGGGTGCCTTGGTCCACCGGGACCAGGTGATCGGGCGGTCCGCGTGCTCGGCGGGCAGGGGAGCCTCGGCGTACTGCAGCGGGTCCGGGACGGCCTGGAGGTGGCGGCCGCGGCGGTCCGGATTGGGTGCCGGTACCGGCAGCTCCTCGAGGACGCCCGCGGGGACGAGCCGGGGCTTCTCCGGCTCCGGCTCTCCACGCAGGGAGCGCAGGCAGGCCGGGCAGATACTCGACTCGGTCACGGGCCCGTCCCACGGCCGTACGCCCGGCGCCTGCTCGGCGTCCGGCTGGCACTCGAGGGGCACGGTGAACATGGGCACCGCGGGGGCTGTGACGCCCTCCCCCGCGACGTGCAGCACAGGGCGGCCCGCCGCGCGCACGACCAGGCGGCCGGACCACTCGGGCGCGGCCGCGGCTTCAACGGCGAGGGCGGTCACGACGGTTCACCTTCTTGGACCAGGTGGAGGACGCCGGCAACGTCGGCCCACATGCGCGCCATCTCCGCGGCGATGCTGCGTTCCAGCTCGCTGGCCTCCGCCTTCTCGTGCCAGTCCACGGCCTCGCTTTGGGCGCCGCGGCGTGCGGTGCACGCGTCGCCCTCCGCACGCCTCACGCTGGCCATGCTGTACGCGCTCTCGGCTCGCTCAGCCCACTCGGCGGCTGCCTGCGCGGCCTGGGCCGCCGTGCGGCTCATCGGGCACGCCCCACGAGGAGCGGGACCAGGCCGGTGGGCTTCGGGTTCTGCCGGTAAAGGTCCCGGCGGGCCGCGTGGATGCTGCGCCGGGCGAGGCAGAGCGAGCCGGCGAGGACGTGGCACGTCGGGCACGACACTGAGTAGGCGCCGTGCCGGAACCGGGCCGCGGTCTCGTGCGCAGCGTCGTGCGCGGCGTCTGCGGCCCGGGACGGGATGACGGCGGAGAGCAGGCCTATCACGCGCGGCCGCCCTTTCGGCTGCGTTTCTTCGCCGGGGGCGTGTAGCGCTGCCAGGAAATCGTGCCCTCCTCGATGTGGCCCGACGCCCGGGTCTCACCGGTGTCGGCATCGCGAAGGTGGTTCTCCCAGAAGGTGACACGGCCCTGTGCGGCGCCCGGCTCCCCGTACGGGCCCTCGTACTCCGTGTGGGGCGTGCCTCCCTTCTCCGGGACCTCGGTCCAGTTGATGACGGCTCGATAGACGGCTCCGTGGTCGGCCCTGATGTTCCGTGCCATCACGCACCGACCTGGTCGGGCGAGGTGGAGAGGGTGATGTGCGGGCGAGCGTCCTCCCGGACGTCTCCGTCCAGCCGGTACAGCCACAGGCCCTCGTCCGTTACCTCGGCGTCCCGCTTGTACCGGGCCTCTCCGTGGCCGGGGTCCGCGGTGTCGCCCCAGGCGATCGGGAGAGTGAGGGCGGCCGCCGGCCCCAGGTCGGACGCGCCCAGGACGCGCAGGACCGCGCCCTTGTACGGGCCGTTCACGAACCTGATGAAGGAGAAGGACGTTGGCCCGTCGACGTCGCTGCCCAGGCGCTCCCCCAGCTCCTCGGACCAGTCGGTGACCTCGCGTGCGGTCGGCGTCGGGTCGAACCCAAGGACGGCCCGGAGCGCGGCAACGACGGTGAGCAGCTCGAGGTAGGCGGCGATGGGGAAGTTGTCGTTCCAGCGGTCCCGCAGGAGCGAACAGGCCGCCTTGTCGGCGACCTCGGCAAGTTCGATGTCCACGTCACCGCGGGTGAGGTAGGTGCCGCCGCGCTCGTAGGCGCCGCGGGCCAGGTCGAGCAGGTGCTCGCGGCTCACAGTCGGCGGGATGGGCGTGCCGTCCTGGGCGTAGACCTGGATGGACACGTTGGGCGTGGTGCTCACGGAGGGGCATCTCCTAGCGATACGGGAGGGCGGGCCAGCCCTCAGATTCAGTACGTCTAACCGACGATTCCTGTTACGGTTTCTGTGTTTCCGCTGGTCAGCGACCCGGTAACTTCAACGACGACGAGGGACATACGGGCGAATCCCGTGGTGACGGGCTCACCCATGACGGGGATCGGGCCCATGAGGAACTCGTGGTTGTCGTCAGGCAGAAGCCCGGCATCGGTGACCAGGCCGTCGACGTAGTGCTTCGCGGTGGGCGCCCAGTTGCCCGGGTCGCGCTTCCGGTAGAGCGGCCGCGGGTGCAGGACGTAGAAGATCGCCGCTCGCTCGAGGCGGGGCAGGCGCCTCGCCCTGGCCATGCCGGCAGCGTCCTCACGGAGCTGTCGGCGGATCCGGTGCACGGCCATGTGGTGGAGCCGCTGATTGCTGGTCAGCAGCTCCACGGCGTACGGCATGAGCAGCGTCCAGTGGCGCCCCGGGGCGGACAGCATGGCGAGCAGTGGCTCGACCTCGGGAGGGGGCGGGGTGGACGGCGGGCCCGGGTGCGCGGGCGCGGCCTTCTTCCGGGCCTTCTTCTTCGGTGCCACGGGGGGCGCGGGTGTCTGGCCGCGGCGGCTCGCCATCAGGGCGGTGTACTGCGCCGCGGTCATCCGGGCAACCAAGGGATCAGCCCTCCAGGGCAGCGGTACCGGCTTCGGTCAGCCGCCAACGGTGGCCGAGGCTGCCGCCTTCCGTCCTGCTGTGCTCCTTGTCCTTCACCACCCAGCCCCTGGCCTCGGCCTTCTGCACGGCGGCGTCGACCTTCCGCCCCAGGTGCCCCCACGCCCCCTTGCTGCGCTGGCTGGTGTCCCGGGCCGTGGGGCCGCCTCGAGCGGGGCGGAACGTGAACACCACGCCGGACTGGATCAGGCGGAGCGTCTCTAGTTCGCTGGGCGTGGGCGGTGCCGGAGCGTCCAGGGTGCGCACCTGGCCCGCGTACTCGATGCAGCGCTTACAGGTGGGCGGGAGGTCCTCGAGCGGCTCGCCCAGGTGCAGAGGGTTCGAGCGTCCGGGGGTCTCGCACAGGCCCATGCCGGCCTTGTGCCGCCGGGATCGGCCGGAGAGCAGGTCGACGGCCGCCGTGATGTGCCGGAGGGACCCGCGGACACCGGTATGCCGGGTGTTCTCCCGCACGGCGAAGGCGACGGGTGCCGACCCGGTGACCAGGGCCCAACGACGCTTCTCCGCCTCCAACTTGGCCGCGGCCTGGGCCTCGCGCTCCTTGCGCCGCGAATCCTCGACGGCGCGGTCCTTGACGATGCTCTCCGGCAGTTCCGGCTCGAGGCTGCGTTCGTCGGCGACGATCAGCATGAACCCGTCCTCGGAGGGGACACGGCGCAGGCCTGGGAAGGGGCGGCCGAGCACGGCCGTGCACCAGTCAGCACCGCGGCGCTGGACCACGTCCTCCATACGGGCGATGTTCTGGCCGCCGATCGGCCCGCGGTCCCTCCCCCGGGCTTCCTGGCGGAGCTCCTCGTACTCGGGGTACATCGGTTCGGGGTCGGGCTGCGGGAGTAGGGCGGTGACGACGATGCGACGAGACATCGGGGGGTGTTCCTCTCTTCGGGTTACGGCGGTGCTCTCCGCCGTGTGGCGCCGCGGCGGGCGCCGGGGGTCTCCGTACGGTGAGGTCAGGACGTACGCGCGGGCTCAGCTCGGACGATGGCGAGGGACTGGACCAACAACTCGGCGTCGGTCCGCGCGTCCTCGCGCCAGTGCATTGCGTAGGCGCCGGAGACCGTCGGACCCTCGACGGTGTGCAGCGTGGGGTGCCTGTCGATGGCGCGCTGTTCCCAGTCGTCGGCCGGGAGAGTGGCGCCCCCAACTCCGTTGTTCGGGCAGGTGATTACGACCACGCGTTCCGTGAGTTCCGCGGTGAAGCCACCGGCATACGCCAGTCGCGTCGGGCGGGGCGCCAGGTTCTGGCGTACGGACCGCGGGCCGCGGCGGTAGGGTCCGCGGGAACCGCCGCGCGTCACGGGGTGCTGCCTGATCCACTCGCGGCCGCGGGCGGTCAGCTTGACGGGGGCGGAGTCGTCGCCCCCGTCGGTGACGTACTTGCCATTGGTCAGCGGGAAGAACGAGCGCTGGTTGACGACGTAGTCGGTACCGGTGAGCCGGTAGCGGCGCCGAGGCGCCACCTGGAACTGGGCGCCCTTGTCGCCGGCCTCCGCGATGGTGCGCAGAAGGGTTTCGACAGCGGGCGTGAAATCGGCGGGCATGGATGTGCTCCTCGGCAGGGCTGAGCGGAGAATCGTTCTGAGCGAAGAATCGAACGGTTCGAACGGGCGGGTTGTTACGCCTTGACGGGGGCCACGGCAGCGACCGAAGCGACCAACGCGCGGCCCAACCACCGCGGAACGCCGGGGAAGGCGCGGGCCAGGAGCAGGCCGGCCGCGATGGTGAGGGTGAGCGACAGGTTCGCGAGGACCCATCCGACGACGGCGACCACCGCGGCGATCACGACCCCGAGCGTGCCGAGGACGGGCGGGACCAGGGCCGGGTACGCGAGGGCCAGGAGGGCGAAGGCGTACGCGAGCAGCTTCAACTTCCGCACGGAGAGCATGAGTTCAGCCCTCCGTCTGCTGCTGGCCATAGAAGCCGTTGTTCGGGTCGGTGGTGTCGGAGCGGTGGACGCGCCACCCGTCCGTCGTCTTCACCAGCGGGTCCTCTGCTGTGCCCGGGTGTCCATCGGCCGCGCAGATGTTCCGCAGCCCGTCGTGGTCGCGCTTCTGCTGACCCGTGCTGATCCAGCCCGCCATGGGGGTGCTCCTCAGTTCGTTGGTTCGGGCGGTGCTCTCCGCCCTCAAAGAAGACTTTAGAGGGTTACTCATGGGTAGCCGACAATAACTCCAATTGTTGTCGGTAATCTTGAGGCAGCATCAGTTCTGAACCCAGGGGGGTCCCATGACGGCCGGCGCGCCAGACGGCATCGACATCAGCGGCCTGAACAAGGCCAAGGTCCTCGCCGCGCTCTGGAACAACGCGGCTCCACCACTTCGCCCCGGCGTACGGAACTTCGCCATGACGTCCGCGGAGGCGGCGGAGCTCCTCCTCCGCGACGGCGCCGAGTTCGAACACCTCGAGGACCGGTCCTTGAAGGTGGACATCGGCGGCGACACGTTCGACGCCACGGCCTACGACAGCGAGAACGGCAACGGCCTGGCCACCCGAGTCATCGCCCGTCTGCGGCTCACCGGATCCATCCAGGCCCTGCCAGCAGGAGCGTGACATGACGACGACCTCAACGCCCGTACGGACGGACCGTGTTATACAGCTCTGCGCCCGCATCCGGCTCGAGGGCGGCGTCTGGAACGGCGCGCGCACGCTGGCCTTCTACGAGGCCAATGGGTTCGACTGCGACCTTGGACGTGCCCGCGCGAACCTCGATATGGCCGCCGAGCAGTTCCCCCAGCTCCTCGAACGGGTCGAGGAGCAGCGTTGGACCTACCGGGTCTCCCCGATGGCGAACACCTACTTCCCCGAGGGTGCGCTCGAGGCCATCGCCGACGGACGTGCGTTCATCGCCTTCGCCCGCGAGAAGCTGATCGGCGCCGCCCGGACTCTGCCGAACGACAGCGGCGAACGGCAGCTCCTCAGCGGGATGAAGCGGATCCTCGACGACTACGAGGCCCGGCACGAGAGTGCGGCCCTGTCACACTCTCTCGACGACGACACCGGGCACGTCTTCGGGATGCGCTGGTCCCTTGAGTCCCTGCTCTGGGCGCGGTTCAGCGGGACCCCGGACGAGTACCCCGTGGAGTGGCGCCCGTGAACACCTGGGACCAGGCGCTCGATGCCCTGTACGCCGCGACCCGTGCGAACCGAGAGGCGCACCGGGCCCGGATCATGGGCGAACTCGACGCCATCGCCGAGAACCTGACGGAGACCCTGCTGCCGCCGGAGCTGCGCGCGGCCGGCATCCGCATCGCGTACGACACTGAGGAGATCGCGTGACCGTGGAGGAAGTGGAGAAGCTGCTCCAGCGGTTTTACGAGCCGCTGGTCGCCTTCTTCGCGCGCCGCACCAAGAGTTTCCCGGCGGCCGAGAATCTGACTGAGCGAGTGCTCGTGGCGGCTGCACGGGAGCCCACGCCCCCTCAAGACTGGGCGCACTGGATTTGGAACACCGCGCACCGCACTTACGACGACGACTTCCTCGAGGGCTGCGGGGTACAGCCGTGACCTCCGAGCCGATCCCCCGTATACCCAGGAGTGCACGCATGATCTACGACGACGACGTTGAAGACCGCATGGCGGCCGAGTACCAGGAACGGCAGCGACAGGTGGCTGACCTGGGCTACATCCGCCGCTACTACGCGCTCGAGCAGCGCCACGGCATCCGCGTGGCGATCGGTGGCCGGGTGCGCAGCCACGGGCGGGAGGGGGCGATCGGTGGCCGGGTGCGCAGCCACGGGCGGGAGGGGGCGATCGTCGACACGTCCGGCCACTATCTGATCGTCCAGTTCGACGGCGAGGAGCTGCCGGCGCGCCGCCACGTCACGTCGAACATGGAGTACGCCACGACGGCCGGATGGGTCGCGGCGAGGGCCGTTGCGGACCCGTGCGCCACTGCCCGGCAGGGAGCGTGACGATGGATCCGAACACCCTCTACAGCGTCGACCTGTCCGGCCCGGCGCCCGACCTGGGCATGCAAGTGTGGGCGGACGACCGCGACGACATGCCGCGCGCCGTGTTCGCCGCCTCCCACCGGATCGAGACGTTTGGGACGGACGGCGGCGCCGGGCCAGACCCGTTCCTGCACGGCCTCCGGACAGGCGGCTGGGCCGAGTTCAACGACTTCCCGGGGTGGGCCGACCCCGCCCCCGGCTGGTCCGCCGTCCTCGACGTCGCAACCGATGAACTGACCATGTCCGACCCCGAGGGCGTCCCCTTCTACCAGGGCAGCCTCAACAGCTCGAGGACTTGGCGCCGCAGCGCCCGCAGGAACGGCACCTTCATCGCTCTCGCCGGAGACATCACCGACCCCCGCGACGTCGCGGACGTCGTGGACGCAGGGCGGATGTACGCGCTGCTCTGCCCGATCACCGTGGCCATGCCTGGGAGGGCAAAGTGACCGCCGTCGACGAGCGGGCCGCGCTCGCCTTCTACGAGTTCATCGACGCCCGGCTCGACGAGGAGCTGCGCACCAAGTACCCGACGACGGACAGCACTCCGGCCGTTGAGGAGTACCGGGAGAAGTACCGCGCCGCGAAGGACGAGCACCGGGACCTGGTCGACGCGCTGCACCGCGGCGACCAGGAGAAGGCGGAGGACTGCCTCTGGGGGCTCAGGAACCAGGCGTCCCCCTGGAAGGCACACCCCGAGTACCCCGAGCCGATCTCTGACGGCACCATGCCGTGCCCCGTCCTCGCCCCCGAGAGTGGTCACCCCTGCGTGAAGCGGATCCCCAAGGGCTGGGCCGCGGCCGAGGGGCACGGAGGCGGCCATTTCTGGCAGGCCCCGGAGGTCGCCGAGCTCGAGGCCCGTGGCGCGCACTACGACCCGGGCACGCTTCTGTCCGGGCAGCCCACGCCGTGGCACATGCCCGAGGACTGCGCGCCCGGCTGCTGGAAGTGGAGGGACTGATGGAGGCTCAGCAGCGACGCGCGAGCGACCTGTGGCCGATGCTGTGGCCCGGAGCGGAGCTCGAGGCGGGCCCCGGCGTGGTCTCGCGGTACGAGGAGGCGCCGGACCTTCCCGCACCCATCCAGGCCGTCGGCCCGGCGCACGGTCCGATGACCACGGCCTGGTGCCCGCAGTGCCAGGAGACCATCACGGAGGCGTCCCGCGACGACATCGCCGCGGTCTCCCCCATCACCGCGCAGGCTCCGAGGATCATGTGGCCCGGGTACCGGAGGGTCGCGGCGCTCCTCACTGTGAGGCCGTGCGGACACACCTTCCGCGTCACCGACGGGCAGACCATCGCCGAGATCCGGGAGCCCGCAGCGTGAGCGTCCAGGACGAGGAGGTGTACGACGCCGAGCTCGTCGACGACGAGAGCGACTCCCTGGCGCTCGTCGACGAACCGCGTTTGCTCGTCGACCACAACACCGTGCTCTACCCGGGCCAGGAGCTGCCCACCACAGCGAGCGGCCCGCGGTACAGCAAGCGGGACCTGTACGTCAGCCCCGAGACGGCCGCACTCCTTCAGCAGCGGAAGGAACCGGCGCCGATGAAGGCGTTCAGGCAGTGGTGCGCCCGGGAGGGGCGGGTGGCGGAGCCGTGTACGACGTCTACGTACACCGAATACGGGGTCCACTTGATGCGCCGCGGCTTGAAGGCGGCGACGATCACGAACTACATGTCGCTGATCAAGACCAGCATGCCGCCCGGCCGTCAGCCCAACAACAGCAAGTTCCTGGTCGCCCTCGCGATCTACCGGAAGAACAACAAGAAGGCGCTGCGGGTGCGCCGAGCGTTCCCGCTCACGCTGCCCTACCTCGTGCCGATGATGGAGAAGGCGGAGGAAAGCGGGCGGCCGGCCGGGCTGCGTGACGCTGCGATGTTCGCCTTCGGCTACTCGTTTCTGGGCCGGTCGATCGAGGACACCAACCTCGACATCGAGGACCTCACCATCCTGCCCGACCGGATCTTCGTCTGGGTTCCAGAGGACAAGTCCCACAAGGGCGAGGACCAGACGATCCCGCTGCGGGACCGGAGCGACGTCCAACTCGTCGCCCGGATGAACCGCTGGCTCGCCTATCTCGCTGAGCAGGGCATCACCGAGGGGCCGGTGTTCCGCCACCTGCTCAAGAACGGGAAGGTCGCGACAGCCGAGACCCGGGCGAAGAAGGCACCCGTGCGCGGGGAGCACCTGCGCGGCCACGTCGTCAACGAACGCGTGAAGTTCTGGTTCAAGAAGGCCGGCCTGGTGGGCGACGGGCGGCCGATTACCTCGCACGGCCTGCGCGCGGGCGCAGCAACCGACATGGCCGCCGCGAAGGCTTCCGCCGTCACCATCCGCAAGGCGGGACGATGGAAAGAGGGATCACGTATCCCGGAAGAAGTGTACGTACGGCCCACTGAGGACCTGGACTTTGACGCGTTTGCCAAGGTCCCGGTACACAATCCGCGTGCGGACGCCGAGGCGCGGGATTGAGACCAGCGGCCGCGTAGCGGCAGGAGTGGCAGGGGTCACCCGAGTGGCGCGGTGTAGCTGTGGGCATCACGGTGCTCGAGGGACCATCCTGCGGATATGAACGATGATCAGATCAGAGGAACGGCGGCCCTGCTCGTCAACGACCGCCGGGAGTACCTGCTGCATCTGCGGGACAACATCCCCGGAATCTGCGACCCGGGCGTCTGGTCGGTACCCGGCGGGAACCGCAAGGACGGCGAGAGCCTCGAGGACGCGATCCAGCGGGAGTTGATGGAGGAGACCGGGCTAGACATCCCGGATCTCGAGCGGCTCACCGTGGTCGACAGCGTCAGTCCGAACGGCACGGTCAAGGGCCACATCCAGGTGTTCCGCGGCTGGTGGAATGGGGACGCCGCCGCTCTGCCGCTCACCGAGGGCGTGATGCTCCACTGGTTCCCGTCGCACATGGTGCCGCGCCTGCGGATGTGCCCCTGGACGGAGATCGCCATCAATCTGGACCAGGCCCAAGCTCTCGTCTGATCAGCGAGCCACAGCGAGAGCGAGCTCCCGCACCCCGGGCGTACGGGAGTGACGGGAGGACAAGTCGCTGACGATCGTCCGAATCGCCGGTCGGTCGCGTACCTCGCCAGGGCTGACCCGCATCGCGGCGAGCAGCTCCTGGGCCGTCTGCTCGGGCCTCCCCCACTGCCACCAGGCGCGCGCCAGGTCGGTGTGCATCCGGCTCTTGCGCTCCGGGGTCGGGAAGAGGTCGGCGCGTAGACCGCGGCCGGCATCGAGTGCCGCGCCGGCATCGCCGAGCGCCCAGTGCACGCCGACGGCGTAGAGGTCCACGGCGGCCGGGGAGATGCGGAACAGGCGGCCCGCGGGCGGGTTCGCCGGAAGACGCTTCGCCGCCCGTCGGGCCTCGCCGATCATCGCCAGAGCCTGCCCCCGATCTCCGGCGCGCGCCGCGGTGTACGAGGTGGTGCAGAGCATCTGTGCGTACGCGGCGGCTTGTGCTTCGGTGGCGAGTCCGGTGGCCTCGACGTCCGCGGCCGCGGACAGGATGAGGCGCTGCGCTGCGGCCGGCTGGTCCTGGTGCCGGAGGACGATGGCGAGTTCCCGGGCCGCCGCGGCGGCGGCGAGCGGGGAGCCTGCCAGGGACGCGTACGTCATGGCCCGGTCGGCGGTGATCCTCGCTCGGTCGTGTCGACCGATCTTCACGAGGACCTGAGAGGCGAGGGCGTAGCAGGCGGACAGCCGCGCGTGGTCGAGGTCCGCCCGGGTCTGTGCCGCGTGGTGAACATCGCCAAGGAGACCCGGAAGTTCGCGCAGCAGTGCGGAGTGCTGGCCGGCGTCGAACCGACCGCGTGCGCGCGCGAGTCGGGCGTCGAGCGGGGCGGCATTACCGGACGGCGCCGGGGTGCCGGCCAGAGCGTCGTCCATGGCGAGGAGTAGCGAGACGGGCACCGCCGTTCCCGCGGCGGCGAGTAGAGTGCGGCGGCGCATGGAGTCCTCCTCGGCGTCACGCTGAGTGTCGTTCGCCACTCTAGTGGGGGCGGACACCGCGGCGGTGGCGAAGCCGCAGGCCGCCGCCAGTAAAGGTGACGGGAGGTCAACCGCCGCGGCAGCGGCGCGCAGTAGGGCCATATCGGTGACGCGCTTGCTCCCCTCCAGCCTCGAGACGGTGGAGGCCGAGCAGCCGATTCGCTGCCCGAGGTCTGCCTGCCTCCAGCCACGGGAGGTACGACCCATGCGGATGAGGGCGCCCGGGTGGCGTTGCTCGATCAGGGCGCGCGCCTCCGGTGAGGTCCAGATACCTGACTCGATGGCGAGCATCAGCCCTCCCGCGCGCCCAGAGAACCGGGGCCACCACCGTACGGACAGGGGCTGGCCCCGTCGATGGCGCGTGCAGGATCTGCATACAGGCCCGCAAAGGTGGGTGACTATCGAACAAACAAGTCCACATGGCCCTACACTCTGCTATGCACTGTTGCCTGTTGGTGACGTGTAGAAAGACGATGGTGCCCCCCTCAACGTCTCTGAGGGGGGCACCATGCATGTGCGGGTGAGCAGGTTGGTCAGAGGCTCGTGCCGAACGTGTCAGTACGAGCCGCGGTGACGAAGGCGGCCCACGCGGAGCGCGGGAAGACGAGCGCGGGGCCTGCCTTGTCCTTCGAGTCGCGGACGCCGACGTCGGTCGAGAGGTCTGCGGCCTCGATGCAGTTGTTCCCGGTGCCGTCGCTGTAAGAGGACTTGAACCAGGCGTCTTCCGGGGCGACGTCGGTTGAGGACTTGTGGGTTCGGTGAGTGTTGATGGCTCCGCTACTTTCCAGTGAGTGCTTCCAGGAATTCGATGGTCTCCTCGAGGCCGAGTGCGGCCCCGACCATCGCGTTGAACCGGCGTGTGAACCGGTCGACTTCGCGGGGCTTGTCCGAGGTGGACACGGCCCCCCACGCATTGTCGGTCTGAACCCGAGATGGCAGTTCACCAAGGTTCAGGATCGTGAAGTCGTTGCTCGATCGGTAGCCGCGTTTGAACGGCAGCACCTGAACCGAGATGTGATCCTCACGGGCCAGCTTGATGATCTCGCGGTACTGGTCTCGCATGGTGCTCTCGTCGCCGACGGGGATGCGTAGCGCTGCCTCGCCGAGGATGACGCGGAGTCGAACGTCTTGGCGTTCCAGGACTCTCCGCTTGCGCGCCATCCGCAGGTCCACGTTGCGTTGTATGAACTCGCTTGTGGTGTCCTCGACTGGGCGCTGGACCTCGAAGAGGGCCCGCGCGTACGGCTCTGTCTGCAGGAGCCCGTACACGACGGTCGGGTGGTAGGCCAGGATCTCGTTTGCCTCAGCCTCCAGGCCGACGAAGTGCGGCATGCCTGCCGGCATGAACGCGCGGTACTGGGTGAGCCAGTCGTCGTTTGGAGCCTCGCGGTTCAACTCGACGAGTTGCTCGATGAGTTCGTCATCGTTGACGGCGTATCGCTTCAACAGCGAGCGCAGGTCTCCGACGTTGCGCCGGAAGTTCAGCTCACCGTTTTCGACTCGCGCGAGGGATGCCTCCGACAGGGCTTTGAGACCCCGTACGGCAGCCTTCCGGGTCATCCCCTTCGCCCTGCCGTCCTCCACGGGCGGACAGTTTTCGCGCAACTGTCTGAGTTGGATGCCGAGCTCCAAGCGCCGTCCGGTTGCCCCTCGCTTCGCCGCCACCTGTGCACCACCCCCATGCGTTTGCGCTGGTTGAGTACGACCCTGCGCAGAGTGTGACATCAGCTGAGCGTCCACCGCAGCCCCCTGCGCAGGTTCCGGCATAGTCCATTTACCGCCTCGCTGAATTTTCAGAGGCGATCCAGTTGCTTCTCAATGCGTCCTACCGCCACGGTAGTTGAGCCACAGTAAGCCGCGACAGGCAAGTGGATAAATTTCGCATTCCAGTGCGATGTCGCTGGTCACGCCGCTATGTCGCATGGACGCCCGGAGGCCTCGGCATGACAGCACGTGCGTTTGTCACGCAGAGGGACACGAGCATCCATACGGGCCTCGAACTGTCCATCGAACGAGCCCCTGATCGCGACTCCGACGGTCTCTCCGCGACGGATGCAACCTGGCCGCGCCGACTCCGCCGCATCGTCCGCGCCAGCCTCACCTACTGGCGTCGCCCCGACCTCATCGACACCGCAAATCTGCTGCTCACTGAGTTGGCCACCAACGCTCTCCGCCATGGCCACGGCCGCGATATCGGAGTCCGCCTCTTCTTCCAAGACGACAGATGCGTGATCGAGGTGAACGACGGTTCCCCTGAGCGTCCCGAGCTGCAGCACGCCGGCCCCACCGACGAGGGCGGACGCGGCCTCTTCCTCGTCGAGGCCATGGCCGAGTCATGGGGCGTCAGCCCGGACGGCACAACGACCTGGTGCACCCTCCCCCTGACCGAAGGACCCCCCGACATGGAACCCGCCGCGGTGACCGCACTGGTCTTACGTGAAGTCCCCCTCAATCTCCCCGGCGATGACAGCGCGAGGAACCTGGCGCGGGTCAAAGCCCCGGCCCTGCTCACGATTCTGGGCTGGAGCGGCAGTGTGCCGGGAGCGACCGACGTCCTCGGCCGCCTCGTCGACAACGCCGTCTGTCACGGCCTGACACCCGGCAAGGCGGACCAGCGCATCGCCGCCCGACTCAGCATCACCGAAGCCCACGAACTCATCATCGACGTGGACGACCACAATCCGAAGTTCCTCGACTTCACCGCCGCCATCAAGGGTGAGCACGGGCGCGGCCTCTGGGACGCGCAGAGACTCGGCGCCACGGTCACCTGGTTCGTCCGCCCCGACTTTGAGGGCAAGACGGTTCGCGCAACTTTGGCCCCCGGGCAGGTGGAGCCGTGACGCTGACTGGCGCACAGGCGATGCGGGAACTGATCGAGTCGGCTGATCCGGCCCAGGGCCCCGCCGAGGACATGAAGGATCTGGCCGACCTGATCCGAACCCTCCTGCACGTCGATATGAAGCAGGACACCCGCATACGGCTCGGGGGCAACCTGTTCGACGTCGTCATCACCGGCTCAGGGCTACAGGCTCGCGCTGCAGTCGCCCTCATGGATTCGATCCAAGGCGGCTGCGGGCCTGTCATCGAGGACCCCGAGAGCGGGTGGTTCTACTGGCTGGTTCCGCCCGGGTCGTCCAGCCGGTGGGAGCCCCACCCGCACGGCGTGTGTATCGGGGCCCCCCACACGATCACCCTGCCGTCTCTCAACAGGACCGCGCCCCCGGGCCCGTACTGGCTGCGGCCGTCCGCGAGTGACCGGCTTGTGCCGATCGGCCCTCTCCGTGGGGCACTTGCGCAGCTCCGGCCCGAGCCAACCCCGCACGCCGCGCTCGCGGCCCGGCTGGGAGTCACCACCCCCTGAGACACCGTGCTCGTCGACGGCTTTCGTTCCCCCACGACGTCGACGGGCACGGGCAACCACCCCGCTGCCGGGACGGATCCGGTCCCGGCAGCGGGTGACCACCTCGGAATGAGCACTCGCCGGAGAGCGACATGAGACTGCAGCTCGTCCCAGACGACGAGATCGACGACTGGGACCCCTGGCGCCCCAGCGCGCCGCGGCTCCGGCCGAGTGCCAGCAGCCGACTCAATGCCCTTCGACGCAGCTTCTACGAGGACGCCCTGTCGGCCATCGGGCCGGGCCGACCCATCAGGGTGGCCACGTACGTCTTCGCGGCCCGCGGAGTAGACGTCGACGCCGCGCACGCCATGCTCGCGGAGCACGCCCGCGACCGGGGATGGACCGTTCACCGAGACCGCTTCACCGACGAACCAACCGGCGGGCCGCTCCCCGCAAGACCCCAGTTCAACCGGGCATGCCGTCACGCCGGTTCGGGCTTCGCTGACGGCGTCCTCGCCTCCGGCCGGGGCGCCATGCCCACCACTGACGAGGCGTACGAGTCGTATCTGCGCTGGCTGCGCGACCGCTACGCCTTCCTCGCCTTCCAGCAGCCGGCCATCGGGGGGACACCGTGGACAGACCGTTAGCGCCGTACGTGATTCCGTGGAAAGGGGAGAGCACGACGTCCGCGGACGTCGTGACCACCTCAGCCGGTATCGCCTACGCCGACCCCGTGAAGGACGCACTCCACAGGGACCTAGACAGCGTGCTGTGGGTAGTGTGCGGGGGCACTGCAACCGGCGGGCCCGCCTACGCCGCAGAGCTCCACCCAGAGCGGCAGAAGACCGCGATGGAGGGCCTCCTGTGCGCCGTGTGCAAGGCGCCGGCCGCCCGGGACGAGCGCGGGATGCTGTGGATCCTCCCTCTCCTCGACGACGCCACGGACTTGATCTTGGAAGGCGTGCGCACCGCGGTTCCGCCCATGTGCCAGAGCTGCGCGGAGAAGGCTCCGCGCCTGTGTCCGGTGCTGCGCGACGGCCATGTCGAGCTCCGGGTCCACGAAGCTGAACAGATCGGTGTTCGCGGAACGCTCTACCCCCGACCCGGCGAACACGGGACGCCGGATCCGGACGCCCTGGTGCTCTACGACTCGCGCGACCTGCCGTTCGTCGTCGCTCGACAAGTTGTCCGTGAGCTCCGCCGGACCACCGTGGTCGCGTTCGCTGCGGCTGTCACCTGACCTCACCCGAGACCCATCCGGCAAGAAACCGCGTGTGCAGGACCTGCACGCGGTGTGCGTGCTCTGACAGTCGATCACCGCGCCGGCCGGGCCGGTGGTCGACTCCTACCAGGCCCCTGGAAGAAGGAGGCGCAATGTCAGATCAGCCCCCACCGGACTGGTTCCGCAACCCGCCGCCGCGGCGACTCGGCGCACTCGCGCTGATCCAGCGAAAGGGAGAGATCGCGGTCATCCGCCGCTCGTACTGGAGCCCGATCTCGCAGTGGGGACTCCCCGGCGGCGCGGTGGCCCCCAACGAACGGCCGTGGACGGGCCTGACCCGCTGCCTCGAGGAGAAGCTCGGGAACGCCCGCCTCACCCCGCACGCCTTCCTCGGCGTGGACCACGCGCCCGCCAAGCCGGGCCACTACGTCGAGGGCATCAACTTCCTGTATCTCGTGCGCGTCGACGACGGCACGGAACTGACGCCGTCGGTCGATCACGGCTACGTGGAACTTCGCTGGGTCACCCCCGACGACGTCTCCTCCTTGGCCGTGGACCACGAACTGCTGCGCATCGAACAGTGCGTGCGCGCCGCACAGAACGGAGGGGGCGAGGAGCTCCTCCTCGGCGTGCCCCAGCACAGCAGCCGCGCACTCGGCGGCACGGGCTGACCGTCCGACCGTCACATCCCAATCACCCGGACCCCGTGAGGGAGTGAACAACACATGTACCTGCCCTACCCCGTCATCGAGCAACTGTCCGACACTCAGGTGACGACCTGGACCAAGCACTTCGCCGGCAACGGCCACGAGCGGCCCCGCAGCGTCGAGGAAGGGATCTGGCGCCGCACCCAGGACCCCGCCAACCGCGAGCAGTCCGGATGGAGCGAGGACGCCGACGGCCGCCGCCGCATCGTTCACTACCGCTACGACTACGGGCTCGACTACACGTTCCCCGTGCCGCGCCTGGTGCTGTCGGAGCTGTACCTGTACGTCTCCCACACGGCGCCCGCCGAGGAGATCAGCACCTACGGCAAGCACATCCAGGGCTGGCTCGCCGAAGGCCGCTGGAAGGAGAAGGCCGACGGCTGGCACCGCGGCGACCTGGTCGTCACTCTGCACCAGTTCGACGACCACCCCCAGGACGAGCGCGCCGACCGGGCCACGCCCGACGGCTTCCGCTCGCTGGACGTCCTCATCACCTCCGAGGGCTACCGCGAGCCTTCCCGGAGCCTGCGCAACCTGCCGTGGAACGTCCTCGCGGGCGGTATCCGGATCAAGGAGCAGCGGGGGAACCCGAGCTACGCCGAGGACCTCTCCGGCCTCCTCGACTTCCTGCCCTTCCAGGTCGAGGTCGGGTGCGGCACGTCAATCGAGGCCAACATCCCGCCCCTGCACTTCCTGCACGAGGTCTACCGGGTCACCGCGCGCAAGGACAACAGCCTCACGCAGTCCCACGCCTTCACCCTCAGCCCGCAGGCCGACACCCTCGTCCAGGAATTCCTCCTCGACGCCACGGGCAAGGCGGAGTCGCTGACGCGGATGTTCGCCGCATGCTTCCTCGCCGAACCCACCCCCGCCCACCACGCGCTCAAGGCCCTGCACGACGCCGGGCACCTGGTCGGCCCCGTCATCACCCACAACTTCGACGTGCTCTCGGCGCGGGCCGGCCTGCCGGAGGTGTTCGTACGCCGCTACGACCAGAAGGTTCCGCCCGTACCGCTCCTCGACGAGGCGAAGGCGCTCCTGGTCGTCGGTCTGCACGCGGACCGGCGCGAAGTCCAGAGGCGGGCGCGCGAGAAGGGTATGCGCATCTTCTACGTCGACCCCGAGGGCCTGACGGAGAACGGGGCCTTCAAGGAGTACCCGATCGAGGGAGCGCGCGAAGGCGACGTCGTCGTCCGCGGGGAGGCCATCCCCGTACTCACGCGGCTGTGCGAGCTCCTCGACGTCACCCTCTGATCGAGCAGTGGCCAATGCTCAACTCCCCCTGATTCAAGGGCGATAGCGTCGTGGGGGGGGGGGGGCCGGGGGCCCCCCCCCCCCAACCCCCCAAACAAAAAACAAACCAGGAGGGTTAGTTGGTTGGGGGCGCAGCCAGCCCCCCGCCCCCCCCCCCGC
>NZ_JBHWUU010000054.1:14853-43883 GCF_042737375.1 Streptomyces sp. NPDC060000 | reverse complement strand
GGGGGTGTGGTCGCTCCTCTCCTCCACCGTTTTTTCTTGCTGGGCCAACTCCAAAACCCCCCTTTTTCCTTGGGCTTTTGGGGGGGGGGGCGCCCCTCCGGGGCGCCCCACGGCACCAACCACGACAAGGAACACAATGCGCGTTTCGGTGATCGGATGCGGGCACCTCGGAGCCCCGCACGCCGCCGCGATGGCCGAGCTCGGCCACGAAGTCATCGGGGTCGAACTCAACCCCGAGACCTGCAAAATCCTCCAGGCCGGCCGCGGCGCCTTCTACGAGAAGGGCCTGGACGAGCTGCTGGACAAGCACGTCCCCACCGGCCGGCTGCGCTTCACCACCAGCCTCCACGAGGCTGCGGAGTGGGCCGACCTGCACTTCATCGCCGTCGGCACCCCGCTGCGTACCGACGGCCGCGGCTACGACGTCGGCCAGGTCGTCGGTGCGGTGCGCTCCCTGGCGCCCCTGCTCAAGCGGCCGGCCACGATCGTCGGCAAGTCCACGGTCACGGTCGGCACCGTCGCCCGCCTGCAGGAGATCATCACCGAGCACGCCGGATCACCAGGCGTCGATCTCGTGTGGAACCCCGAGTTCCTGCGCGAGGGCCACGCCGTCGAGGACTCCCTGTTCCCGGACAGGATCGTCGTCGGCCTGACCTCCCCGGAGGCGGAGAAGGCCGTACGAGAGGTGTACGCGCCGATCCTGGCCCGCGGCGAGGCAGAGCTGATCGTCACCGACCCGGCGACCGCCGAGGTCCTCAAGAGCGCCGCGAACAGCTACCTGTCCACGAAGATCAGTTTCATCAACGCCATGGCGGAGGTCTGCGAGATCTCCGGTGCCGACATCACCACGGTGGCGTACGGCATCGGCATTGACCCCCGGATCGGCCACGGCGGGATGCGGCCCGGCATCGGGTACGGCGGGGGATGCCTCCCGAAGGACGTCGCCGCCTTCACCCACCGCGTCGGAGAGATCGGCGCGTCAGGGGCCTTCGGCCTCCTGACCGCCGTGGAGAACGTCAACCACGCCCGCCTGGACGCGGCCCGCGACCTGGTCGAGCGCGCCCACGGACGGTCGCTCGACACGGCGGCCATCGCCGTCCTCGGCGCCTCCTTCAAGGCGGGCACCAGCGACGTCCGAAACTCCCCAGCCCTGCGCCTTGCCGGGCTCCTTCACTCCGCGGCTGCGCGCACCGTCATCTACGACCCGGAGTCCGTGGCCGCCGCGCGACGGCTGCACCCGGAGTACACCTACGCCGACGACATCGACACCGCGCTGCAGGACGCGGACGTGGTGGTCCTGGCGACCGAGTGGCCCCAGTTCACCAAGGACACCGCCCTGCCCGCCGCCGCGGCGGACAAGGTGCGCCGCCAGGTCCTCGTCGACGTACGAACGGCCATCGACACGGACGCCTGGACCGCGGCCGGCTGGACCGTGCACCAGCTCGGCCGACCCGTGCAACACCCCACGGCCTGACCTGACCGGGCAGGCCGTCAACGAGACGGGAGACGCACATGCCCCAGCCCACAACACCCGACCTGTTCGACCAGATCCGGGAACTGCGCGGCCGCGACGAGCGGCGCCTGCAGGCCGGTAACCCGGACGTCGAGACGGTCCTGCTCCTGGCGAAGGTCTCCGAGGAGGCCAACGAGACCATCGAGAAGTACCGGCGCTCGCGCGGCTGGTTCACCGACGGGGTCACCAACGCCGATCCGTCCGAAGTCGCTGACGAGCTGTGCTCCACGATCATGGCCGGACTTGTCGCGCTGGACCGCATCTCCCCGGACGCCCGCGCCCACTGGACGCAGTACCTGGCGTACGGATACGAGCGAGCGCAGCGAGAGAACACGGAGGCCCTGGCCTCCTGACCGGCCCTCCCGGACCCTTCTGTGCCCCTCGAGAACCCTGGTGTTCTCGAGGGGCACAGCCGTTGAGGTGTAACAGAACACGGCCGTTGACGTTCGGGCAGTGAAGGGGGTGGCGCTTTACGTCAACCCCGCAGTGATCCGGAGGAACGGTGACGACCGCGACAACCCCCTTTTCGCCCGAGACTGGCCGCTCCCACCTGCAGGAGAGTCTGTTCGCCTGGCTCGAGCCCGAAGCACCACCCACGCCCGTCAAGGCGCCCGACCCAGCGCCCGCGCCCGTGCCCGCGGTAGCGGCTGAGACGCAAACGCTGTGGGAGTCCGACCCGGAAGGTCCCCCGGTCGCGCCCGCGCCGGAGGAGAAGCCGGACCTCTCCCACACCTGGGTCGTCGCGGCCACGATCGAGGTCACGCCGAAGATCGCGAGCGTCGCCGACTACCGAGGTTCCTTCAAGGCATCCGAGGGTCAGCGCATCGAGGCGCTCGACGTGTATTGCGACGGGTGCCGCCGCCCGTACGACGAGGTCAAGGGCGACGACTGCGCCGCCAAGGTCGACAACACGCACCTGATCGGCGGCGACCAGACCAAGCGCGCCAAGCGGAAGGTGCCCACCCCGCCCGCGAACGCGCGGATCATCTCCGGCGGGACCATCAACCGGCGCGGTATCGGCGCCTACATGTCTGGGGTCTCCCGGCCCCCGCGCTGAGCGCGCGACGTTAACGCCGCCCACTGTTCATGGTGCGCGGCGTGACTACTCAGCGAACTCAGCCGTCGAACGACGACCCCGTTGTCGCCACCACCGACATCACTGGGTCGGTGCTCTCCGACAAGGTCGGCCGGGAAGCCCTCGGGCTTTTCCTGCTCTCGTTCGGCGTGCTCGGCGGACTCGGAGCGCTGGGCGCCCTGCACTGGACCGCCGGCCTCTCCGCCGCCCTCATCGGCCTGTGCACCAGCGGTGTTATCGTCCGCCGCAACTCCACGCGCCGATGGCAGCAAGACGCCGGAGCCATCGCCGCATTCAGCGGCTTCGCAGGACAGACCGCCGTCCTGTTCTACCTGCTGCCTCCACTGGGGTGGCTGGCCGTCAGCGCACTCGTAGCTGCCGCGGGCCTCTGGATCTCCAGCGCTGAGGGGGCCTGATGCCCCGCCAACTCTTCCCCGCCCTCCGGGGTCTCCTCGTCCCGAGAGGAGCCGTGGAACCCGCACCCCCGCCCACCGAGACGAAGGACCTCCTGGCCGGAGGCGTCTACTCGTCGATGACGCTCGCCGGCGTCACGAACGTCTGGGGTACCCCCGGCCGCGCGGACGGCTGGGACCTCGAGCGCGTCGTCGTCGAGGGCTACGAGCGCAGCGTTTGGACCTTCAAGAGCGTTGAGGCCATCAGCAAGCACGCCTCCACCCTCCCGGTGCAGATCGGCCGCGGCGGCGACGAGCGCGAGTTCGCGGAGACCCTCGACGATCACCCGCTCCTGCGGCTGCTGAACAAGCAGGCCAACCCGCTCGAGACCGGTGACGTCTTCAAGAAGCGCCTCAGCGCCCAGTTGCTCCTCAGTAAAAAGGGCGTGTTCATCGAGAAGACCAAGAGCCGAGGCGGGGTCCTCACCCGGCTCGACCTGCTTCCGCCGGACCGCGTCGAGGTCATCCCGGACGACGAGAACGCCGCGTACGTGAAGCACTTCCAGTTCACGGACTACCGCGGGCACATCCGCGAGCTCAAGCCGGAAAAGGTCATCTGGATCCGGGACCCGCACCCCGTCGATCCTTTCTGCGGCGTGACCCCGCTCGAGGCCGCTGGCCTGTCGATCGACCTGGACGTCAAGGCGCGGACCTACAACATCTCGTTCATCGACAACGACGGCCGCCCCGGCGGCATCGTCGGTATCGACCTGGACGGCGTCGACTCCAACGAGGTCGACCGGATCCAGAAGCGCCTCGCCCCGGGCGCGCACAACGCCGGCCAGCTCACCCTCGTGGGCACCGGCCCCGGCGGTGTCACCTATGTCGACACCTCCGCCCGCCCTCGGGAGATGGCCTACGAGACCCTGGCCACCACCTCGAAAAACGAGATCCTCTCCGCGTTCGGCGTGTACGAGAGCATCATCGGCAACGCCTCGGAGCGGACGTTCAACAACGCCGACCGAGAAGAATGGAACTTCTGGTCCCACACGGAGCTCCCTCACCTCAACCTGATCGCATCGGCCTTCGACCCGGACCTGCCCGACGACTGGGTGATCCGGTTCGACACCTCCCGCGTGCAGGCCCTCGAGTTCCCCCGCCGCCAGGCCCGCGAGGAGGCCCGCAAGGAGTGGGAGGCGGGCCTGATCACGATCGACGAGTACCGGCAGATCGCCAACAGGAAGCCGTTCAACACACCACAGTCCCGCGCACTGTGGATCAGCCCGCAGAAGGCGCCCGTACCCGCCAACGACCAGGACGCGGCCGCGCTGGGCCTGGCCCCAGAGTCGGGAGCCGGCGCCGACCCGAACGCGGCCCTGCCCCCGGCCGGAGACCAGTCCGCCGCCGCGGCGGTCGCCGAGGCCCGCGAGCTCGAGGCGGCCCCCACCGCCGCCGATGACGTCACCCTGGCCCGGGGGGAGCAACCCCTCGAGCTGCCCGCCGGAACGGGAGGTACAGCAGCCGAGGAGGTCGCCGCGGCCCGTGCCCAGACCACCGAGGCCGCCCCGGGAGAGGCCGCTGACGACGTCGCCCGCGCCCGCGCCACCATCACGCAGCCCGAAGACGGGCCCGCCGCCGAGGACGTCGCCGCGGCGCGCGCCCAGCTCGAGACCAAGAGCCTGGCCGCCCAAGGGTTCGAGGTCACCGACGCCGACTTCGACGCCCTGTCCATGGCCATACAGGCGGCCCTCACCGCGCTTCTGGCACGCCAGGAGGGCGTCATCTTCGCCAGGCTCCGAGCCCCGAAGATCCGCAAGTACACCCGGTTCTGGGAGCCGGATTCCGAGAACGACACCCGCGGCGGCGACGCGAACATCGACGAGGACCGCGTCGTCAGTGCTGCCCGCTGGGCGGAGGAGACGACCAACACCCTCGCCCCGATCCTGCAGCAGGCCGCGACCGCCACCGCCCGCAAACTGGGCCAGGCCGTCGCCGGCACCGACACGGTGCCGCCGGCCGCCGTTGCTGCCGCTCTCGTCACCGCCATGTACGCCGGCGAAGCCGTGACCACGCTGCTCGGCGACCTGGCCGAGGAACTGCGCAGCCTCCAGACCATCCCGGGGTCAGAGCTCAAGCTCAAGGACCTCGAGCGAGCCGTCACCAGGTTCTACGAGGCGGCCGCACCCACGCTGATCTCCCGCGTCGCGGAGACGTGCGCCGTGTCGACCATCAACGGGGCCGCAGACGCCGCGGCGGAAAGCGCCGGACCCGGAGTCGTACGGACGTGGATCACCCGCCAGGACGACCGCGTACGGCCCGCGCACAAGGCGCTGCACGGCACGACCCTGCCCGTCGGCACCCCGTACGAGATCGACGGCGCTCAACTCCGCTACCCCGGCGACCCGTTCGCGCCGATCGGCCTGACCGTGAACTGCCGCTGCCGCCTGCACTACGACACCGACCCCGAGGAGTAACCCGCCATGTGGCCTGCCATCTGGATCGTCTGGACCGCCATCTTCGCCATCGCCGAGGGAATCGCCCTGGCGAACAAGCGCGAGAACGACACGCTCTCCGAGAACTTCCGACGCCTGTTCCGCACCCGTACCAGCAAGGCCGGCAGAGCCATATTCGCCGTCGGCTGGATCGGATTCTCCGGCTGGTTCGCCATCCACATCCTCACCGAAACCATGTAGGCCTCGGCCCCCGCGTCACGCCCGCGCGGTAGGACGCGACGTTAACCACCCGCGGTGTGCATGGTCCGCGGCATGCAGAATCGCCCCGCCGCTGAGCACGCTGAGTCGCAGAGCCCGAGCACCGATCTCGAGGTCAAGGCCGCCCGCCGTAAGTGGAACCCCGCCCTGCACCCGCGGGACAGCAAGGGGCGCTTTATCGAGACGGGCGGAACCGTCAGGTTGTGGGGCGGCAAGCTCGCGCGCGTCGTTCGCGCCCTCCCCAACGACCGCATCCTCGTCCAGGACCAGACGGCCCCGAACGAGTTCAACGGCCGTAGGCACACCACCAGCGCCAAGTGGGTGTCCATGGTCGCCCGCCCCGACGGCTCCGCGCCCACCGACAACGAAGAGAAGGTCGTCGAGGAGGACGCGAAGCGCACAAAGGACCCGCGCCGCGGCAACGGCCTCGCCCACGACGACGACGGCGACCCGGACACCCCCAACGACCCCCACGACGTCGACGACCGCGGCCGCCCCATCGGCGACGATGAGGGCGATGGGCCCGGCGACGCTGACGACCAGGCCGAGGCCGTTGACATCAGTCACCTGCCCAATCGAGCGATCCACCAGGCGGGTGGATACCGGCGATTCGAAGACATCGCTGAGCTCCGTCGTCATCTTCTCCAGCTCGCTGACCGGCCCGGCCAAAACCCAGACATGGCCGCGTTCCTGCGATCCCTGGCCCTCCAAAAGGATCTGCGAGCCACTGCGAACGGCAAGCTGATTGCCCTCCGCGATGACACGACACATCGCTGGTACCTGACGGCCATGGGCACTGGCCAGCGCATGACTGGGGCCGGTGACTTCAAGGACTCCAACGAGGCCAGCAGCTTCGCTTATTACCTGGATTCGGCAGTACGTCAGGGCGAAGGCCAGGACAGTTCGCCGTTTGACTTCACCGACCCGAACTTGGACGAGGTCGCTCGAACGTGGCGCTCCAACGCAGGCGAGAACATCCAGGCGGCGATTCTGCGGGCTCGCGCGGAGTTCGATGCCGATGGCGGCCGGGCGGCCCCGAAGAAGACTGCCGCGCCCAAGAGGACTGCGGCCACACGTACAGACCCGACACCCGCTCCGGCACCTGCTCCGGCACCTGCGGGCGCGCCCAGCAGTGGCGGCTCCCCCATTACGGTCAGCCGCGACGTCCTCAAGCCCGGCGACCGCATCAAGGTCACTGTGAGCGGCAGTGACATCGAGTGGCCGGCCAGCACCCGGGGCCAGGACAAGCCGGAAACGGTCACCGTTGAGGGCACGGTCGCCCCGACCTTCTCAGGTGGCCCAGGTACCCAAAGCGCGTCTTTGGTGGACGTAACGCTGACCGGACCGGACGGCAAGGTGATGGTGTCCGGCGACACCGCCCAGGTTCGGCGTATGCCGGGCCAGGTCGCGGTGTCCGGACACACCGACGGCTACACACCTGAGGAGGTCCGCGCCGACCGCGTCCGGGCCGGAGACGTCATTGTCCGCGGGCAGTTCGGTCACGTCGTCGGGCGCATCGACCGCTACACGGGCGGCCGCGCCTTCACCACCCGCAACCTTGGCGGCCTCGGGGAGATCGACCAGTTCGGCACGCGAAACGGCGACATGCTGTCCGTCGTTCCGAAGGCCCGCCGACGGCCGGAGGACGTTCTTCGCGACGTCCCCGAACGTACGCAGCAGCACCCCAGCAGCACCGACGCCAAGCGCGCGGCTGCGGGCATTCTCAGCGTCTGGGGCAAGGTCAACGAGCTGGCCGAGCAGCAATGGCCTGACGGGGCGCCGGAGGAGTTCCGTGTCTTGGCCCAGCGCATGCAGAACGTCACGGACACCCCGAAGAGTGCCGATGGCTACCAGAAGAACGCCGACGAGATGCGCGGCGCCTTGACCGCTCTACACGAGTTGGACACCCAGGGCGTCGATGAGGACCTGGTGGTAGCGCTGCACAGGCTCGAGGAGGGCCTGGATGACAACGCCGACCGGTTCGAGGCCGACTCCCGGGCGATCAAGGAGAAGAAGCGGAAGCGCAAAACCGAGGCCAGCGCCCCGGATGCTGCGCAGGCCGCTGCCAACGAGGGGGCACCGGCTCCGGACGGCCCGGACGAGGTCACCCTGACCCCTGATGAGGTCAACGCGCCCGCGGCTGCCGCGCGCGCCGCCAAGGCCCCGTCCGCGATGGACGACGGCGAGATCCGCGACGAGATCGTCTCCCTGATGGAACTGGAGATGGCGAACGGCGGAGAGCTGTCGGGCGTCGACCGCACCCGACTGCGAGTCCTCGAGGCAGAGGAAGCGCGCCGCGCAGGCCGGAGGCCGAAGGAGGAACCGAAGCCGAAGCCGAAGGCGCCCGCAGAGGAGCCCGGCGGCTTGTTCGACGTCGACGAGCCGACTGGCCCCCAGCGCCAGGCCGCCGACTTCAACAACCCGGACGACCAGCCGGCCGACGCGTTCGGCACCCCCGACCTGTTCGCGGCTGCCGAAGGACGCGACACCTCCGGCCTCCGGGAACCGCAGATGCGCGCCCCTCTCGACCTGGAGGTCGGAGACCGATTCGTCGACGCTGACAGGCGCACGCACACCGTGGCCCAGAAGCCTGTGCAAACTGGCCGCGGACGGGTCCGAGTCGTCGCCGAAGACGGCCGGGAGCACTTCCTCAAGCCGGACGACATGCAGCGGGTGCTGTATCCGGACGAGGCCGCGCCCGAGGTGCCGGAGGCGAACGCCCCGGAGACGAACGTCCCGGAGACGAACGTCCCGGAAGGCGACACCCCGCCCGCGGACGCCCCGGACGTCGATACCCCCGAGGAGCCGAAGGCCGACGACGCCCCGGAGCCGGAAGGTACTCCCGGCGATGAGACGGAGACCGCCCGCACGATCCTCGACCGTCTGCCCGACCTTCCGCCGCTGCCGAACCTCACCGGCCTGTCCCGGCAGGACAAGGACGACGTCCGCCGCATCCGTGGCGACTATGCCAAGGTCCGGGAGTCCCTCGACGGCATCCTGGCCGGGGACCCACCGACCGGCGACGCCCGCGAGGACCTTCGGCGCGTCCGCGAGCAGCTCGACTACATCGCCGGACGACTGCGCGGCGACCACCTGCCCGACGCCGAGGCAGCGCAGTCCGCACGGGCGCGCTTGCTCGAGCTGGGCCAGGACCTGGACCGCGCGCTCGCCACGCTGCCCGAGCGTGAACCGGAACCACAGGGCGACGGCCCCAATGGCGGCACCCTGTTCCACCCGTGGGACATCCGCGACGGCGATCTGGTCCGATTCGATGCGGAGAACCCCGCCGACCGCGGGCGAAACCTTGCCTCCTACTACGGCGCCTTCCGCGGCGCTTCCTCGGCATCCGGCGACCAGGGCCGCACCCTGGTCAGCTACCAGTCGCGCCGCTGGAACGACGACCGCGAACGGTGGGAGAACGACCAGAGCCAGCACACCGTCACGATGCCGCCCCGCGGTCTCGTGGAGCGCTTCACCCCCGAGCAGTGGGACGCCTGGCAGCGCCCCGGGCAGTCCGAGGGCGACCGGGACACGACCGACAACGCCACGGCGCCCGACGCGCCGATCCGGGACGCGTCGCCGGCGGACATGACCGACGAGGACATCAAGACCGAGCTCGAGGAACTGCAGGCGTGGCAGAACCGGCACGTTGCGCGCACCGGCGAAGGCCCACACGTTCAGGGCAGTGCCATGCTCGCGCTCTCCCCTGTCGCCAGCCGCCGGGGCGAGTTGCACGAGGAGCAGCGCAAGCGCGACGTCGCCCGCCAGGACCGGGAGAAGAAGGAGAAGGAGAAGCAGGAGCGGGCCGAGGCGCTCGCGCGTGCCGAGATCGGCAAGCGGAACGATGACGGCTCGTACCCGGTGACCATCGACGGCGAGGACGCCGGCACCGTAAGCCAGCTCGCCCGCAAGTGGCAGTACACCAACGACAACGGCGACACGTCCCCCGACTTCCACACGAGCCGCACCGAAGCCGTGGCCGCGCTCGTCCGCAACCGCGACATCCGCCGCGAGAACGCCGACGAGGACGACCGTCAGGAGCGGGCCCGCAGCGAGACGCCCCAAGGATGGACCCTTGGTGACCGCGCAGACGTCGCCGAGAACGACATCATCCGCGTACCGCGCACGCGCCTCGACCGGGACGGCAGGCCGTACCCCGAGGGCTGGGGCGATCCGGTTCGTGTCAGCAGGGTGGAACGTCGGGATGACGGCACGACGATCGTGTTCTTCTCCAACCCCGACGGCTCACACGCGTGGGGAAGCCCGTTGTTCCTGCGCGGCCCCGACGACACGTTCGCGTGGGCCGACGACCGTACGCGGCCGGAGCCGACGCCGAAATGGCACCACGAGCTCCGCGCCCGCATGGCCGACATTGGCGACGACATTGCCACCCTCCAGCGCAAGGAAGGCCTACAGGACCCGGAGCGCATACAGCGCCTGCAGGACCTCATTCAGCGCGTCAGCCGGGGCGAGACGGACGATCTGCAGGGCGACCTTCGCCAGATCCGCGACGAGGCCGCGTGGCTGGAGAGCCAGTTCGACGACCCTGACTTGGATCTGCCGTACGAGACCCGCCGGTACAAGTCGTGGGCCACCGCAGCCCGCATGAAGGCCGAACGCGATCTTCGGTATCCGGACTTCCAGAACACCGACGGAAACGCCAACGGTCCCGACAGCGGCCCGGACCCGGACGGCCCGAACGACGACGACCGCGCCAGCCGGGTGCAGGGCCTGTTCGGCGAAGGCATGAACGCCGTAGGTGGCGACTCGCTGCCGGAGATGCAGGAGCTGAACGACCGTCTGAGCCGAGCCGACTCGGCCGACGACCGGGACGCGGAGCTCCGGGACATCGCCGACCGCATGGACGCGCTCGCCGAGCAGTACGAACTCGCCGGACCACAGGGCGAGCTCGCGGCCGACCGGTTCCGTCGCGCTGCACGCATCGCTCGAGGCGAGCAGGACGACGAACGCCGCGGCGACGACCAGAACGACACGACCGACGAGGAAACCCCGGACAGCGAGGACGACGAGCAGCAGAACGGCCAGGACGACGAGGATCCGGCCAACTCCGACGACCAGAACGACGAGGACGAGCAGCGCCAGGGCGACGAGGAGGAGCGCCGGCAGCGCAGCGACGCTGACCCCGACGGAGGAGCGGCTGCCCCCGACGGCGAGCCCGACGGTGGAGGCGCGGGCACGCCTGGGTCTCCGGAGGACGGCGAGAACTCGAACGACGCCGAGGGCGAGAGCGACGGCCCCGAGAACGAGGACGACGACCAGGACGCCCCGGAGGCCAACGAGGAGGACGAGGACGAGCGCCGCCGCCGGCGTCGGCGCCGCAACCGTGGAGGAGGCGGCCCCGGAGGAGGCGGACCGGGCGGGCCTGGCCTCCCCCACCTCCGCCTGCCGGACTTCGACGTCCCGGATGCGACAGGCGAAGGTGGAGACGGCGGCAACCGAGGCACCGGTGACTCCGGCGGCCGTGACGGCGGCCGATCCCGTCGTCCCCGTCACCGCGACGTGGACTCCCTGCGAAACGCCTGGCGTACCGGCGACGGCCTCACCTCGGCCGAAGACACCCCGGAGCGTCGCGCGCTCCTGGCTGATCTGGCGGAGCGAGACGGCCTCGCACTGTCGCCCGAGGGCGGCCTGGCGACGTACCCGGAACCGCAGGCCGACGGCACCACCGTCTGGCGCTTCGCGCAGGCCCGTAACGGCACGAACCTGCCCGGCATCACCCTGACCTCCGAAGATCCCGAGGAGGCACGGGCGCTCGCCGGACGGTTCGAGGAGATCAGCGACAGCAACGGCGACCCCTTCGACTGGCACGCGGCGTGGGGTCCGGCGAGCGTTGCCGCCTGGCGTGACGCGGAAGGCCGCAACCTCCCCCAGGCGCTCCGCGCGGTGCAGGACGACTACGAGCAGGAGCGGGCCGGGGCGTTCACCCTGCCCGAGGACCTGTCCGGCCTGGACGACGCCGAGCTCGAGTCCGCCTATATGCAGGGCTTGGGCCCGAAGGACGAGCTCCGCGTCGTGGCGGAGATGGATCGCCGCGACGGGTACGTCGATGAGCGGATCCGTGCCGCAGTGCCGGAGACTCCGCCGGCGAACGCCGACGAGGCGGAGCGCGAGGGCCGTCTCATGGACGAGGCTCTCGGCTTCGGTGACACGGACATCACGCAGCCTGCCCCGGCCACCCCCGGACGCCTGCGTCGCGAGTTCGACGCCCTCGATGAGGAGCGTTTCCAGGCCGCCGTGCAGGCCACCGGTGGGCGCATGCTCAGCCCGGAGGCCGAAGCGCAGGGCATCGACCCGCGGGTCCTGTTCTCGGGCGGCAAGTACAGCAACAAGCGCGCCAAGGAACTGGCCTCGCCCGAGCTGAACCACTGGTTCGACGGCGACGACGAGACCCCCGGCAACGGCCGGCTCACGTACCCGCAGTACCGGCAGCGGGAAGCCGACCGTGCCCTTCGCGCCGAGTTCGCCGACTGGGACGAGGCCCGCTACCGGCAGGCCGTCGACTTCACGAACGGCTACTTCTTCCGTCGGGAGTACAAGTTCGGCAACACCGACTTTGACGAGCGGGAACTGTTTTCCGGCGGCAGCCTGTCGGCGCGCGACCGATGGATGCAGTACGCCAGCGAGGAACTGCAGGAGTGGTTCGACCTCAACGGCGGCCGCCATACCTTCGCCCAGTTCCGGCAGCAACGCCGCGACGGCGACCGGGTCGCACGAGACCAGCACGAGGAGGAGCAGAACCGCGCGGCCGCGGAGCCGACGCCGCCCACGGCCGACGACGTCACCCCGGCGCCGCCGTTCAACGCCGGGGACGTCGAAAGCGAGGAAGACGCCGCGTTCCGCTTCGGCGGCCACGACCGGATGAAGGAGTTCGCCGACCGCGCCGAGCTGCGCCCTGACGGCGACTCCGAGTCCGTGTGGCTCGACGGCCAGCAGATCGGCACCCTCTCCAACCTGTACCGGTCCAACCCGGACCGGGAACCGGTATGGGACGCGCGGCCGTTCTTCGGCCTGGCCAACGACCGGAACAGCCGCTCCCAGAGCCGTGACACGGCTGTCGCCAACCTCGTCGTCCGCGCACTGCAGGACGGGCCCGCGGACCCGGCGAACCCCAGCGACGACGTGTGGGACTCGGTGACGCTGAAGCTGGCAGGCATGACGCGGGAGCTGCCGGAACTGCCGGAGTCCCTCCGCAACGACCCGGAAGCCCGCGCCCGGTACCAGCGGCTGACCGGCATGGTCGCTGCCTTCCGTGACCAGCGGTCGCCCAGCGGGAACCTGCGGGACGACCTGGCGCAGGCCCGCGACGACTTCACATGGCTGCGCAGCGCCCTGGACGGCCCCAAGCGGAACAACCAGCAGCGCGACGAGCTGTCCGACCTGGACACCCGCGCCTTCTGGGCGAGCCGCCTCCTCGAGGGCCTGGGCGGTCCGGACAGCGACCTGGAGCGGCCGCGCGCCGAGGACGAGCCGCGGGGAGACGACGAGGCACCGTCTCTCACCGTGCCGACGCCGGACGGGCCCGTGAACGCCCCGGAAGACACCGACCGCCCGCAGGCGGAACCCGACCCGGAGCCGGACCCCGAGCCGATCAACGGCCAGCCCGCGCACTGGGCCCGCGTCGAGGACCTGGTGCCCGGCGACATGGTCCGCATGAACGGCACCACGAAGAAGGGCAAGCCGGTCCAGCGCGCCGGCTACGTTCACACCACACCCGTACTCGTGGACGTCACGCGCCGCGGCCGCACCGAGCAGATGTGGCGCACCTGGGTCACGGAGAACCCTGACGGCACCGGCGCGGCCGGGAACGTCTACACGTCCGCCAACGCCACCGCGGCGCGCGCCGAAGCCCCGGACGACGTCGTGCCCGGGTCCCCGGCCAGCGGCGCCCAAGCCGCGCTCCGATCCGGCGACCTGCCCAACCAGATCCCGGCAGACCGCGACGGCAACGGGCTGTTCCCGGGCACCACCGTCGCCGGTACTGACGACCGGGAGGGCACCATCACCGGCGCCACCGACACCACCGTGTCGGTGCACTGGTCCGACGGGAACGACGACGACGCGCTCTCTCCCACCACGCTCTCCGTCACCAACGGGCAGCGTCCGGACGGCTGGACCGCCGACGGACACCGGGTGACGCCGCGAAACGTCGTCAGCGACAACGACGGCGCGCTCCTCGGACCCGTCGATGACGTCGACGGCGACAACGTCACCATCACGACGGCGGACGGCACTATCACCCGCAGCGCCGGGGACCTTCGCGTGACCGGCGAGGTTCGCGACGACGAACCCGTCACCGCACCGGTGACCGGCATCGACGAGCCCGCGGCCGCGGACCTCAAGGACGGCGACGTCGTGGTCCTGGACCTCGACGGCCAACTCACCACCGTCGCGATCACCAGCGAGCCCAGCAGGGACGGAGACCGCGTCACCTTGCAGTACGCCGACACCACCACCGGCGAGATGGGCGAGATCGACGTCGACGCCCGCGCGGTCCTCCCGCGTGCCCAGGGCCCGGACGGCGGCGCGCCCAACCTCGGCCCGGACAACGCCCCGGAACCGGCCGACGACCTGACCGTGCACCCAACCCCCCACACGGTGGACCCGGTGACCGGCCCGACCGTCGACCCGGACCTCGACTCGAGCGACCGGAACGTCATCGGCGACCACGCCGACGGCCCGGACGACGACCCCGACGCCCACCAGGCCGCCGTACGAATCACCGCCGACCTTCCCGTCACCCCGGAGCAGGCCGCAGCCCTGGCCACGCAACTGCGGGCCGCGGCAGACCCGTCGACGCCCGAGGGCCGTGCTGCCATGCGCGCAGCCAACCGCCTCGACGAAGCGGCGGGCCGTACGCCGCCGCCCGGCCTTGACCGGCCGCGGCCGGCCAACGTCGGTCAGCTCACCGACGGCGACCTGGTGGCGCTACCCGGCGAGACGAGCGGCGCCCCCGTGCGCATCTACCGGGTCATCGACGTCGTCGACGCACCGGGCGGCATCCGCAGTCTTCACCTGGAGGACTCCGACGGTCGGCGCACGCACCGCATAGAGCATGGGGCGATGCCGGCCTGGCAGCTTCCTGAGCCCGACCCGGACCCCGTCACCCCGCCCGACGCCGATGACACCGACGCCACCCCGGACTCCTCGAGCACGCCGGACGAGCCCCAGGCGCCCGTCGCCCGGGTCCGCCCGGGAAGCCTGCGCGACGGCGACGTCATCGACGCGCCTGTCAGCAGGACCGGTTACCAGTTCAACGGCCACCGGAGACTGACCATCATCGGCGAGCCGCAGCGCAACGGCTGGTGGATGCAGCTCACCGGCATGGACGAGGACGGCAACGTGCACGACTTCGGGCTGCACAACGGCCGCGCCGTGAACGTCTACGACCGGAACCGGCCCACCCCGGCCCTGCCGCCGGCCGGCACACCCCGCGACCCCAACCAGGTGCCGCAGGCCGACGTCGACCGGATCGTCAGCGACCACGCCCGCAGCGTCGCCGCGCGCATCATCGACGAGGCCGTCGCGGGCACCGAACCGCCCGGCGACATCCACGCCCTGCGCGAGCAGATCGCCCAGCGCCTCACCGCCGAAGCACTGCGCGATGCCCGCCAGGCAGTGCGCCGGGACGGCTCCGCCGCGCTTGACGCCGCAGGCATCACCGGCCCGGACCGGGCGGCCGCCCAGCGCCGCCTCCGCGAAACCCGCGACCAGGCGCACACGGACACCGTGCGGGCGGCCCTGCGCACCATCAACGACCTCGAGCCCCTCGACGGCGAGAGCGATGAGGACCTGGCGGCTCGCGCGCGGGACCTGCTTCGCCTCATTCCGGACCAGGTTGCAAGCCGGCCCTCGACGGATCCCGACGCCGACCCGGACGTCACCCGGGCGGTCACGGGGCACGCCGACGACGCGGTGAACACGCTCCTGCAGCAGCTCCAGGCCGCAGGCGTGGACCCGGGCGACGCCGAGCGGATCGCCCGCATCCTCACCCAGCAGATGGCCGGGACCCGGCAGGCTACCGCCCGTCGGATCGCGGCCCGGGTCGCCGCGGCCAACCCGGACGCCGGCCGACAGCCCGGTCTCCTCGCCCGGATCGTTGCTCTCCTGATCCGCATGGCCAAGCGCCTCGCGGAGCTGGTGAAGGAGGGCGCCCGGAAGATCGCCGAGAAGTACCGGAGCTCGCGCGAACGCCTGCGCCGCCTGCGGGCCTTCCTGGGCCGCATGGTCCGCCGTGTCCGACAGTGGCCGGAGTCGCGCCGCCTGGCGCGCCTGCACCGCGCGGTGAACCTGCCCGACGCGGACGGCGACTCGCTGGCCGCGCGGATCTCCCACTGGGCCGGACTCCTGCCGGAGCCCGGCCGATTCGGGCAGTCGCAGCGACGCGTCACCTTCTGGCGCCCGACGACGTGGGGCCAGCTCGCCGCGGGCCGGCTCCCGGACCGCTCAGACCGCATCCAGTGGACTCCGGACCGCACGGCCGACGGCGGCCCCGGCCTGACCACACTCCGGCACATGGCGGCCGTGCGGGCAGCAGGCAACGACGTCGACCAGGACGTGACCCGTCGTCTGTCTGCAGCGCTGGGCGACGACTTCGGCGACGACCCGCACGCCACGCTGCAGCACGCGGACGACTACGTGGCCACCAGCGAGCGCCGCCTGGTCAACCTGCAGGCTGCCCGCACCAGTGCGACCATCCCCGACGACGAGGACCTCGAGATCGAGATCACGGCGGCCCGCGCCGAGCTCGCGTCTGCCCGCCGGGAGTACGGAGACCTGCGGACCCGATACGCCGCCGCGGTACCGGACGCCGTGGCCGCCGCCCTGGCCGACATCCGCGACATGGGCCCGGAGGGCAACAACGCGATCGTGTTCGGCCCGGACACCGACCCGGACGCCGAACGGGCCGTACGAGGCGTACAGCGCCTTATCCCGCGGACGTGGCTCAACACCCCCGAGTCGCGCCGCCTGACGGCCGTGGACGGCAACCAGGGCCGCTACGAACCCGACGCGCAGCGGATCACGGTCGCGGACCTGGCCGACGAGGGAATGGGCACCGCCGGGTTCGCCCTGGCGCAGCACTTCGCCCGGCACCTCGGCGACTTGGACGCCGCACAGAGGGCGTTCTGGTTCAGCATGACGCACACCGGCCGGCCCGGCGCCCGACGCATGCGGCCGAGCGCCCTGGACCGGCTCCTGCGGCGGCAGCAGACGCAACCGGAGACCGGTGACAGTCTCGCGCGGTCCGTGCAGGCGATGTTCAGCGGCGATTGGTACCAGGACGACGACTTGCGTGCGTTCCTCCTGGGCCTGATGGCCACTCGATAAGGAGGCAGGCAGTGTTCACCGTCACCGGCTCGTTCGACGACGGTGCGACCTACACCGTGCAGATCACCGGGCGGGCCGACCGCCCGGTGATCGGGTCGTACCGGGCCGCGGCCCTGGTGGAGCTCCACCAGGGCGAGTCCATCGCGCTCTCGCCGACCGGCCCCATGACGGCCGTCGCGGGAGACGACGACGCGTCCGTCCTCGCAGTGCTCCGTGAGTACACCAACGTCGTCGAGGAGGGCGGGGCCGTGCCGAGGCAGGCGCGCGTGCCCGGGGGCTGATCCGGCGGACTTGCCCAATTGGGCAAGAATGATCTTGGTCGGGTGGGGGTGCGACCGTGGCGGCGACACAAGCCGCCCCGCGTGCGCATCCTCCGCCCGTGACCAGATACGGATTCGCCATCAAGGCTCTCCCCCAGGGCGGCAAGCCTTTCGGGGAGGAAGACGACGAGAACGAGGAGACCGAGGGCACCGAGGAGGCTCCGCTCGGCGAGGCCGGCCCCGGCGTCTCCGACACCGAGCCCGCCGAGGACCTCGAGGACCTCGAGGACGAACTGCCCGAGGACCCGACGGCGGCCCCGGCCGCGGCCGAGGAGGATCCCGCCATGCTTACGGAGGACCCCGCGGCGCCCCCGGACCCCAACGCCCCACCAGAAGGCGAAGGTGGCGGGGGAGAAGCCGCCCCGGGGCAACCCGAGGACGACTCCCGCCCCTGGGCCGGGGACGAGTACAACGAGGGCGACGAGACCGACCCCGACGGCCCCGACGCCTGGTGCGCCTACGCGGGAAGCGGCGGCGAACAGGCTTGGCTCGACAAGGCCCCGGACGGCACACTGACCGGATGGGTCCGGGACAGCGACGGCCAGGTGTGGCGCTACACCGACCCAGACGCGTGGTCGACCGACGTCGACGGCGCCCAGATGACGCAGACGCACCACAACGGCGAGGACCGCGCGAGTGCGGCAGGAGAAGCGGCGCCCACCAGCCCGCCCCCGGCCGGCGACCGCGGCGTCCAAGACTCGATGTTCGCGGGCCAGTAAGGAGAGCCGACAGTGACCGTCCAGCTCGACCGTACGACTTACCAGGACCGCCTCAACGAGGGCAAGGCCGCGTACGCCAAGGGAGACCCCTCCGACGCCTGCCCGTACAGCATGTACGGCAGCGTCGAGGAGCGGTTCGGATACCGCTACTGGAGCAAGGGCTGGTCCATGGCTCGCTCCGAGGCTGAGGCGCAGCCCCAACAGCTCGCAGAGGCCAGCACAGGACAGTAGCTCTACGCGAACGGCACGGTGCCCGGCGGCCCACTGTCCACCGCCGGAGGTTCCCCGCCGTGCCGACCGCTGCTCCACCGTCCAGAACCGCCGTACCCAGCACCTTCCAGCGAGGCACCAGCCGGGCTATCTACGCCGTCACCGGCGTGGTCGACGAGGTCGCGGACCTCATCGTTCCCGGCGCCTTCGCCCGCACCCTGGCCGCACGCCCCGTCAAGACTGTTTGGCACCACGGGTGGAAAGACCCTGTCGGCGTCGTCGTCAAGTGCGAGGAGTGGATGCCCGGCGACCCCAGGTTCCGGGACGTCCCCGACTGGCCCGCTGAAGCTGGCGCCCTCGTCGCGACCGTGATTTACAACCTGCGCACCCAACAGGGCCGTGACGCCTACGAGCAGGTTAAACAGTGGCACGAGCACAAGCAGGCCGCGTTCTCCATCGGCTACCGCGTCCCTGACACCGGCGCGAGCAAGCGCGGCGACGGCGTCCGCATCATCCACGATTTGGACCTTTTCGAGGTCTCGCCCGTCCTGCACGGCGCGCACCCGCTGACGCGGAGCCTCGAGGTGAAGTCCGCTGCCGGTACTGGTGAGCACGGCGGGCTCGAGTACAAGACCACGCCCTCCCACGTCGAGATCGACGTCGTCACCGCGCCGAAGGGCGACGCCATCAAGGTGGCGGGGCTGGCGGTGAAGGCCGCCGACACCGGCCGGCTGCTGATGATCCAGCGCGCCCTCGACGACGACGATCCCGCGGCGGGCACCTGGGAAATCCCCGGCGGACACATCGAGGACGGCGAGGATCCCCTCGCGGCCGCCCTGCGTGAGTGGGCCGAGGAGACCGGCTCGACCCTGCCGGGCACGGCCAGCGTCGTCGGCTCCTGGACGGCGCCGAACGGCATCTACCGCGGCTACGTGGCCGTGGTCCCGACCGAGGACTCCGTGCCGATCAACGCGCCCCACGACGAGCGCCGCGTCGCCAATCCGGACGACCTCAAGGGCGACGCGACCGAGGTCACCGCCTGGTGGCCGATCACGGCCCTGCCCGACATGACGCTGCTGCGGCCGGAGTGCCGAGAGACGCCGTGGGCTCTCCTCGCCGGCGCCGCCCTCCCGCACGCCGCGGCGCCGAAGGCCACGCCCCAGGCCAAGGAGTTCGCCGAGGGGGTCATGGCCCGCTACCAGGCCCTCGGAAGCGACGAGAAGAAGTCTGCGCACGCCGCGGTGAAGTCCGCCCGCGCTCTGCCACGCATCGAGCACAAGTCCGCCCGCTCCATGGTTGCCGAGGCCAAGAGCATCCCCGCCCCGCTGGAGGCCTCCGTGATGTCGTCCACTCCGTTGCCCGAGTCGCAGGAACAGTTCCGCGCCCGTCTCGCCGACGCTGTCCGTGAACTCCTCGACCAGGATGGCGGCACCTGGACGTGCATCGAAGGGACCTACCCGGACCGCGTCATCGTGTCCATGCACAGCGAGGACGAGCGGCGCAGCAGCCACTACGCGATTCCGTACACGGTCACGGCCGGAGAGATCACGCTCGACAAGCCGCAGCTCGTAGAGCTCGCCACCATCGTCGTCCCCGAAGGGACCACTGCGGCCCGCACCGCCACCGAGGACGAGGACGTCGACGCCCGCGTCGTACAGCCCACGGTCGGCGCGCTCTCCGACGCCACTGCCCGCGTCAGCAGCAGCACCGCGGGGCCCGAGCAGCTCGAGGACGTCCGCGACAAGGTGCGCGACCTGATCGCCGCACTGTCCGCGAAGGGACTCGACATCGACGACGAGGAGCCCGCGGCCGCGGCCCAGCCGGCGCCCGACGCCCGCCCCGGCCTGGACCTGTGGGACGACGACACCTTCGACGACGACACCGAGCCCGAGGGCAGCGACACCGACGAGGACGAAGAGGACGACGAACCGCCCGCGGTGCCGGAGGAGACCGTCCGCCTGGACCCCGACGAAGTGAAGGCCGCACTCGCCCTGATGCGGAGCTGAGTTACACGCTGCACCCGCATGCTCGCCGCGACCACCTCGCAGCCACCGACAACAAAACAGCAGGTCAAACCCCATGTGCTGCCCGCTCTTGACGTCCTGAGCGGGCAGCACGCGACGTTAATGCCCCTCTCCCTCTTCCATTCCGCCTCGCGTTGAGGCGTCCCGGTGCTGGCCGGGCGAGCGACGCACGTCAACCGCACCCAGCACAGGGAGAGCACCCCAAATGCCCACCGCACGTATCGAGGAACTGCAGAAGGCGCTCCAGCTCAAGTCCGCCGAGGCCGAGCGCATCAGCCAGACCTTCAAGGTCGAGGACGGCGGCCAGTTCGTCGTCTCCACCGACCAGGCCAAGGCCTTCCGCAAGGTCTCCGGCGAGGCGCAGGAGATCAAGGCCCTCATCGACGCCGAGCAGAACCTCACCGAGATCAAGCAGTACCTCGAGGCCCCGGAGTCCGCTCCGGCCGCGGCCACCCACTACGGCCACCGCCCCATGGGCGTCGAGGAGAAGTCCCTCGGCGACCTGTTCGTCGAGTCCGGTTCCTTCCAGACCGCGACCGCTCAGCACTTCCGTGACAAGCCGTACATCCGCGCCGACATCGAGGGGAAGTCCATCTTCTCCCTGTCCGCGGGCACGGTGACCCACCAGACCCTCGGCTCCGCCCAGAACCTGGGCATCGCGGAGCGCCCGTTCCGGAAGTTCCACATCCGCGACCTGTTCCCCAAGAGCACGACCAAGAACGCCGTCCTCTACGGCGCGCGTGAGACCGGCTGGACGAACTCCGCCCGCCAGGTCAAGGAGCGGTACGCCGCGGACGGCGTCAGCCCGGCTACCGGCGCGGACACCGACACCTGGGGCCGGGCCCCGCGGTCCAAGCTCACGCTGACCCCGGTGATGTACCCGGTCGCCGAAGTGGCGCACCTGCTCGACGCGCACAAGAACATTCTCAGCGACGAACCCAGGCTCAAGACCTTCATCAACACCCGCATGGTGGAGGGCGTCAAGTACGCGGAGGACTGGGACCTCCTGCACTCCGTGGGCGACGGCCAGTCCCTCACCGGCATCTACAACACGCCGGGCGTCCAGCAGTACCAGGGGCTCGCGACCGACCAGTACAGCGTCCAGATCCGGCGCAGCATCACGAAGGCCCTGCTCGCCGAGTACGACCCGACCGGCATCGTCCTGTCGCCCACGATGTGGGAGCACGTCGAGGTCGAGGAGGACAAGAACGGCGCCTTCCGCGTCGCCATCGCCGTCGCCATCGGCGCCGAGAAGAAGGTGTGGCGCCTCAACGTCGTCGAGACGACCGCGATGGCCGACACCGACTTCCTCATCGGTGCGTTCGGTCTCGGCGCGCAGCTCCACGACCGAGAGAACGTGTCCGTCACCGTCTCTTCGGAGAACGCGGAGAACTACGAGAAGGGCCTGATCACCTTCCGTGCCGACGAGCGCCTGGCGCTCGAGGTCCCGCGGCCGGAGTCCTTCGTCATCGGCTCCTGGACCCAGCCGACCGGCTGATCCGTGCCGGCGTGAGGGGGTGCACCCGGGTCACGGGTGCGCCCCCTCCCACGTACCACCATCAAGACCACGGAGGACGCTGGTGATCGAGAAACAACCCATAGGCCTCGCCCAGGAGCTGGACGCGCTCACAGGCGCCCCCGCCGCCCACCGAGGCCCCCGCTGCAGCATCGGTGCCCTCCTGGAAGCCGCGGATGCAGACGTGGCCGCATCGCTGCGTGCGGTGCTGGACACGACCAACGTCTCCGCCACAGCCATCGCTGAGACGCTCAGCCGCTACGGCGACCCGGTGACGGCCTACACCGTCAACCGGCACAGGCGCCGCGGGAAGCCGAACGGATGCCGGTGCGAGTGATGACCCTGAACCACGAGCTGCAGGCGCTTCTCGAGCCTGCCTCCCACGGGCAGAGCCAAGCCCCGCAGGTGGAGCGCGCCTACCCGGCCGCGCCTCGCGGCTGGGAGTCCGGAGTGCGTTACGAGGGCGGCACGATGATTGTCACCGCACCGCCCGCCGACAAGCCGCCCGCCGGAGAGGCCGACTGGCGCGAGCGCGTCGAAACGATGGGCCTCGCCATCCCCGAGAACTTCCGGGTCCGCCTCGTCGAGGCCAAGCACGACCCGGCCGCATGGCACCGCGACAACCAGGGCGACGACGCCGTCACCCGTGCCGTGTGGCGCTGCCGGTACGTCATCGAGCCAGCCGCCCCCGCGTGGCACTCCGCCGGCGACATCGACGCGCTCGTCCGCGACGCGATGCGCCGCCGCCGAAAGCCCCGCGCGGCCGTCGACACCGCGGAGCGCGCCCTAGTCGTGGTCTACGCCGACGCCCAGGCCGGGAAGGTAGGCCGCGACGGTGGCACCCCGGAGCTCATCGCCCGGGTCGCCGACCGGTTCGACCGGCTCGACGACCACATCCGCGACCTCAAGGCCGTCGGGCGCCCTCCGTCCATCGCCTACTGGGCCGACGCCGGAGACTGTGTCGAGGGCTTCGAGAACACGACGCAGCAGGCGTTCACCAACGACCTGACCCTGACCGAGATGGTCCGCGTCCACCGACGCATCACCTTCGAGGGCCTGGACCGCCTCGCCGGGAGGTTCGGCCGCGTCGTCGCCGCGACCTGCGGCAGCAACCACGGCCGCGTGCGCCGCGGGAAGGACGCCGTCGGGCCGCCCGTCGACGACTGGGGCATCGAGGTCATGTCCCAGATCGCCGACGCCTACGCCCGCAACGAGGACGCGTACGGGCATGTCTCGTTCGTCATGCCGGAACGGTGGCGGGACACCGTGTCGCTCGACGTCGCCGGGCACATCGTCGGTCTGTCCCATGGCCACCAGTACCCGCGCCCGGACAAAGCCGGCGACTGGTGGCGTGGGCAGACGTTCGGCCGCCAACCCGTCGCGGACGCAGACATCCTGATCACAGGGCACTACCACCACTTCCGCGCGCAGCAGATGGGCAACGGCAGGTTGTGGATCCAGGCCCCGACCCTGGACAACGGCAGCGACTGGTACGCCGTCCGTTCCGGCGAGGTATCGACGTCAGGCCTGTTGGTGTTCAGCGTCGGCCCGGACGGCTGGGACGACCTGCGAATCCTCTGAGCGCGACGCAAGCCGCCCGGGACACTCACGGTCCCGGGCATGACATCAACCAGACGGTGGCTGCTGACCACCTACAAGGGAACCGGCTACGCCGACACCTACAAGTGGACCCTGCCCGCGTGGGCGGGGACCCTTCCGGACGGCCGTAACTACAACACCTGTCCGGGCGCATCGGTCTGTGCTCCCCTGTGTTACGCCCGCACGGGCACCTACCAGTTCCGCACCGTCAAGGCCGCCCACGAGGCGAACCTGATGATGGTCCTGGACGATCTGCCCGGCTGGGAAGCGACGATGACCGTCGAACTGCAGCACAAGCGGTATCGGGGCGGGAAGTACGTCCGCTGTCATGACGCCGGCGACTTTTTCAGCCCGGAGTACATCCAGGCGTGGCTTCGAATCATGAGGTCGGCGCCCGACATCACGTTCTACGCGTACACCAAGAGCGTTTCCCTCTTCCGCGAGCACGTCGAACCGGACGCCCCGGCCAACTTCAAGTGGGTGTACTCCCTCGGCGGCCGCGAGGACCACCTCATCGACCTCGAGACCGAGCGGCACGTCGACGTCTTCCCCGACGAGGAATCCGTCGAGCAGGCCGGCTACACCTCCCGCGGTGACCTGGGAGACCTGATCTCGATCTTGGGGCCGCAGCGCGTGGGACTGCCCGCCAACAACATCAAGCACCTCCAGACCAAGCAGGGCGGCAAGCGGTTCAGCGAGCTGCAGCGCGAGCGGAACGCGCGGCGTCAAGGACCCGGCAAGCAGTTCCGGAGTGGACGGCCGTAGCCACGAGGGGCACATCAAGATCGTTCTTGCCCAATTGGGCAAACGTCACCCGGCACCGGATCCGTGCCGGACGACATCAAGATCATTCTTGCCCAATTGGGCAAGTGCCCCTCTTCCCCCGGCAGCGCGCGACCCAAGCCGGCCCCGTACTCCATCCTTCGCCGGCCACCCGACCCAGAAGGGACCAACCCCCATGCTGCACAAGGAAGACGGGACGCTGATCAAGAAGTCGGCGTTCCCCGCGTCCGCCGTCCCGGACGTCCCCATGCGGATCACCGAGGACGTGTACGAGTCGAAGCCCTACGGGCCCGGCGACGGGCGCGCCGAAGGCTCCCGGTTCCACCTGCTCTACCAGGCCGGAGCCATCGTTCCCCAGTCCGAGATCGACCGTCTTTACGCCCCTGCGGCGACCGTCGCGACCGTCAGCCCGGCCACCGGTCCGGCCGCGGGCGGGACCACCGTCACCATCAAGGGCACCCGCCTCGCCGGAGTCACCGCGGTCAACTTCGGCGCCACCGCGGGCACCGAGCTCAAGCGCATCTCCGACACGGAGCTGCGCGTGAAGACGCCCGCGGGATCGACAGGCGCCGCCAACGTCGTCGTCGTGGCCGACTCCGGCAGCGTCACGAAGACCGGCGGGTTCACCTACGCCTGATCCCCGACCCGGGGCGGCTCCTCCGCACCAACCAGGGGCCGCCCCGGGTCACCGCGTCCGCTCGAGGCAGGGCGCGACACAAGCAGCGTCCGGTGTGCAGGGTGCGCGCCGTCCGGACAACCACCCCGAGAGGGAGCCACCCATGGCAGGCACCACCCGTACCCGTAAGACCGCTGCCGCGAAGCCCGCGGAAGCCTCCGACTCCACCACCGCGGCGGCGGACGAGTCCGCGCCCGCTGGAGACGACAACACCGAGGCGGCCTTCGAGGAGACGGCCCCCATCGTCGAGGAGCCGGCCGCACCCGCGGACAACGCCGCAAAGGCACCCGAGGCCGCCCCGCTCGAGCCCCCGGCCGTTCAGGAACCCCCGGAGGCCCCCGCAGCGCCCGTGTACGCCACCCCGACCGAGGTCATCCCCGACGAGGAGAACCTCGCCGAGGTCATCGTCGACGACGCGACCAAGGAACCGCCGACCGACGTCGACTCCGTGTTCGTCCCCCTCACCCCGTACGGCTCCACCCTCGTGTGCACCGTCCGCCTGGTCGAGAAGACGTTCCTCGGGCCGCACCGCAACCCAGTCCACCGACTCCTGCAGCCCGCGGGCGCACACGTCTCCGAGGGCGTCGCTGCGCGCATCAGGGAGCGCCTCCAGGACCAGGCCGCACGTCTCGCCAACCAGGCCGAGAAGTAAGGAGCTTGGGGTGCTCGACTACAAGCCCATGTACGGCGGGGCGCACTACGACCCCGAACCGGCCGGAGGGCAAGTCACCAGCGTGTCCCTCTACGACGGCCCGGACCGCACCACCTTCGTGGCGGGCGCCGGACCGGCCAACCGGCTGCGCGCCGGCGTCTACCGGTTCACGCTGCCGGACGTGCCTCCCGGCCGCTACTGGGCCACCGTCGCCTTCACCCCGAGCGATGGAGCCCAGCCCGTCAAAGACGAGTCCGTACGCCTGGACTTGCCCCTCGGGCTGGGCCTCGTCACCTCCCCCGAAGCAGTCGCCAAAGAACTCGGCGTCCCGCTCCCGCTCACCGCGGAGCAGCGCGACGACCTGCTCACCGCCATCCGCAAGGCACAGTCCGACGTCGTCGGCTACCTGGGCCAGCCCGTCATCCCCCAGCTCGTCACCCGCACCGCACTGACACCGCACTGGGGCCGGGACGAGCAGCTCGAGGACGCCGACTCGTGGCCCTTCGAGGCCGACGACCTGGTCCAAGTCTCCGCCTACCGCCTCCGCGGAGATGGCACCTACGACGTCGACTTCCTCGTCGGATTCGACGGTGCAGCCAACGACCCCGTCGTCCGGTACGTGACCACACACGCCGCGGAGTCCGAGCGGCTCCGCCCCGGCGGCGTCGGCTCCCAGGGCCGCCGCGTGTCCTCCGTCAGCGCGGAGGGACAGTCGATCTCCTACGAGTCCGCACCGGCCACCGGCCAGGCCGGCGCCCTGCCCGAACTCAGCAGCCTCTCCCGGTGGAAGCGACGCCTGTTCCAGCCCCTCAACCGGCCCACCCGCCCGCCGTGGCCGTACTCCTCCACCCGCGGCCGCCGCTGACAAGGGAGCGACTGACCATGGCCGTAGTGCTGCCGAACGCCTCGCTCACGGTGTACGCGCTCGCCCACCCCTGGGCGCGCGACGCCAACGGCGTGCCCGTGCCGCCGGACCCCAGCCAGAAGCCGGCCCCGCGCGGCACCTGGCCCGGGTCGGTCATCGAGCAGGAAGACGGCTCCTGGTCCGTACGCCTCGACCCCCGGGCGTGGCCGGTCAAGGAGGGCGACACCATCTCCGACGAGACCGGCCGGTCCTGGACGCTGTCGAGCACACGCAACCACGCCGTGCCCGGCTGCCCGGATGTCGACTACGTCCAGGCAGCGGCCACCCTCAACCCGCCCGAGGTCGCGTGATGGCCAGCGCGAAGTTCACGCCCGCGCAGGGCCTCGAGGCCCAGCTCGCCCGCATGCTCGCCCCCGCGGTGCAGCGCATCGCCCACCAGGTCGAGATCGAGGCGAAGCGCCTGGCCCCGCCCACCAAGCGGTGGGTGACCATGGGAGACGACAAGGTCCGCCCCACCCACGTCTCCGCCAACGGGCAGGAAGTCCCCGGGAACCTGCGCTTCGCGATCGACTCCATGCGCTGGGACATGGAGCACCGCGGCGTCGGCCCCACGACGTACATGCTCGAGCCGCTCGACGAGAGCTCCCGGGCCGTCGCCAACCTCAAGAACTGCCGCTGCAGCGCGCACAAGGACCCCGAGGGCATCGCCCGGCACATCAACACCGGTCAGCCGGTCGTCGCCGGGAAGCGGGTCACGGTCACCGTGTCCGTCCAGGCCCCCATGGTTGTCGAGGCCGAGGTGGGAACCGTCTACCCGGGCAACCTTCGCGCCGACGGCACCTTCTTCATGTCCCGCGCGGCTGCGGCCGTCGCCGCCCGCCGCTGACGACGCGACACAAGCGGTGCGCGCCCGCACAGTGCGCGCCATGGCTACGAACCCCACCACCAAGAAGCCCGCCGCGGACACCGCGGCGGAGGAATCCATCGAGGCCGTCACCGAGACCGCCCCGGCCCGCCCCGCCCGCAAGCCGGCCCCCGACCCGGACGTCGTCGGCCCAGCCCTGCCGCTCGGCGTCGAGCCGGTCGCGGTCACGCTGGCGCACCACCACACCATCGACGGCGCCGACTACCCGCCCGGCGCCAAGCTCCTCGTCTCCCCGGACTACGCCCACCGGCTGCGCGGCCAGGGCTACGCCACGGCCTGATGAGCGAGCTCACCGTGGCGGACGCGGATCCCGTCTCCGCGCTCCTCGCCTGGCTGCAGGCACACCCGGAGGTCGCCGACGCGCTCGGCGGCCCCGGACGTGTGTCCGGAATTGAAGAGGCGCCCTGGCCCCACCTGCGCATCGACCACGGCCCCGGCGGAGACCTGCGGGACATGAAGTGGGCCATCTCGCCGGAGGTGACGCTCGAGGCGTACGGCGACCCGGGCGGGTGGCCCGGCAAGGCCGAACTGCGGCGGATCCTGCTGCGCTGCGCCAAGGCAGCCCAGGAGCTCGGGGAGGCGCCCCACGTCCCCGGCCGGCCGGTCCTCAGCGGCATCAAACCGTCCGGACTGCTCGTGTGGTCGCCGCTCGTCGACGGGCAACCCAGGTGGATCATGAACCTCTCCGTCACCGTGCATCCGTGACGACGCGACGTTAACCACCCCGGCTCTCCAAGGTGTCCGCGCCCCACCACCGGACACCAAGGAGAAGCCCGCCATGGCTGGCGAGACCACGAACAACAACGAGATTCTCATCCCTCAACTCAGCCGCATGTGGCTGGCTCCCGTCGGGACCGTCGCCCCGGCCGACGCCACCGTGGCCATGCCCGAGGGCTGGTACACGGTCGGCCTGTTCACCGAGGACTCCCTCAAGTTCAACTCTGAGCCGAACTTTGAGCAGGTCCGCAGTGCGCAGTCGTCCTACCCCACCCGCACGTTCCAGACGACCGACGCGGCAACCGTCGAGGTGGACCTGCAGCAGTGGTCTGTCCGTAACTTCAAGGCGGTGTACGGCGGCGGCAGCATCACGGCCGTCACGCCGGCCGCGGGAGGCGGGAAGCACTACCGGTTCGCCCCGCCGCGGATCGGCGGTCGCACCGAGATCGCCGGGTGCATCGAGGTCATCGACGGTGGCAAGCACTACCGCTACGTCATCCCTCGCACGATGCAGATGGAGGGCGTTTCCAAGGAGCTCGCCAAGACCAAGGAGAGCGTCCTGCCGCTGCGTCTGGCCGTCCAGGGCGGCGACGACACGGATGCCTGGTACGTGCTGACCGACGACCCGGCGTTCCAGCCCCCGGCGCCGACGATCGCCACCATCACGCCGTCGGGTGGCCCGATCGCGGGCGGCACCGCCGTCACGATCACCGGCACGGACCTCGGCAGCGTGACCGCGGTCAAGTTCGGCACCACGGTCGGCACCGGTCTGATCCTCAAGAACGATACCGAGCTGTCCGTGATCTCCCCGGCCGGGACCTCCGGCGCGAAGGACGTCGTCGTCGTGTCCGCAGGCGGAGACGTCACCAAGACCGGCGGCTTCACCTACGCGTGACCCAGCCCCGCGGCCCCCCCCCAAAGCCCAGACCGCCGGGGCGGCCCCACCCCCCCCCACAAAACCCCCCGCGCGGCCCCAGTCCGCCCCCG
>NZ_JBHWUU010000054.1:0-14843 GCF_042737375.1 Streptomyces sp. NPDC060000 | reverse complement strand
GGCCCTGGCCCGTACCGGACCGGGGGGGGGGGGTGGCCCCCCGGGGGGGGGGGCGCCCCCACGCCGCGACACAAGCCGCGCAGCGCTGCCACTGTCCGCGCGCTGCCGAAACCGGCACCCAGCTACGCACTCACGAAGAGGTCACGCACATGGACACGTCGTTCGCTATCGACCTGGACGCCGAGCGCCGCGAGGTTCAGTACCCCGACGGCATCCCGGTCAAGTTCGGCGGAGAACAGTTCATCTTTCCGGCGGAGCTGCCCGCCGAAGCCCTCGACCCGATCCTGTCGGACGACCTGGGCCTGGTCGAACTCCTCGGCGAGGTCATCGAGTCGTCCGACGGCGACGCCGGCATCGGGGAGGTCGTCACCGCCCTGTTCCGGCGCCCGACCCTCCCGAGGAAGTTCCTCGCCGCGATCCGGGAGACGTACGGGATCCTCCTTGGCGACCAGCACGAGGGGTTCGTCAAGAAGCGGCCGAGCATCGGCGACTACGTCCGCCTGACCACGGGTCTGGTGCGCGTCTACGGGGTTGAGCTGGGGAAACTCTTTCGGTCGGCCGACTCGTCCGCGAGCGATTCGCAGACGTCGAGTCCGACCTCTCCCGCTTCCACGGAATCGACGCCCGACGTATCTGGCTTCGTCCCGGACAACCCGGATTCCTCGGAGTCCGCCGACTGATCTCCCTCATCGACGGCCTGCCAGACGACTCCCGGGTCCGTTCAGCCCCTCTCGGCGGCTGGACCAAGGTCCTCGAGCTCCTGGCGCTCGCTGTCGAGGAGATCGGGCTCCTGGCCGCAGACAAGCGGCGCGAGGAGCCGACCACCATCGTTCGCCCGCCGCGCTCCGACGCCGTGACGCGCAGCGGCCCCGGCATACCGCCCAGGCCGTCGCAGCCCACCCCGGAACCGCAGGCACCCCGCATGAGCGGCCACCGCCAGATGCTCGCGGCCGCCATGCAGAGAGGAATGGTCCGAAGTGGCTGAGGGCCTGCAGGCCGGCCGCCTCGACGTGCCGGTCGTCGCCGACCTTTCGGGGTTCGCTGAACGGCTGCGTACGGCCGTCGAGACGGCCGCCGAGGGCCTGGCCGCCAAGATCAAGGTCGAGGTCGACTCCAAGGGCCTGAAACGACGGCTCAAGGAAGCGGTCAAGGAGGCGTCCAAGGGCGTCACCGCGAAGATCCGCGTCGAGATCGACGAGGAGCGGTTCCGCACCACTCTCGACGGCATCCGGCGCCGGATCGACGACACCGACCTGAACCTCCCCGTCCGCCCCGACGGCGACGGCGACAACGACCGCAGCGGCGGTCTCCTCGCGCGGCTCCGCGGCCTCATCTCCGGCGCCCAGGGCGAGGCGGACCGCAACCCGGTCAACGTCCCCGTCAACATGCGGATGCCGGGCCGCGGCCGCGGCAGTCTGCGGATGCTCGGCATCGGCGCCATCGTCTCCCTGCTCGAGCCCGCGGTCGCGCTGATCGGCCAGTACGGCGCCGGCCTGACTGCGCTCGTCTCCTCGGCCGCGCCCGCGGTCGGTGTCCTCGGCGCGATACCTGGCCTCATCGCTGCGGCGGGTGCCGCGGCGATCGGCACGAAGATCGCGTTCAACGGGTTCGGCGAAGCACTCAAGCAGTCGAACGCGGCGCAGCAGATGCTCGCCACGGACGGCAAGGTCACCGAGGCGCAGCAGAAGAAGCTCAAGGAGGCGCTGGACAAGCTCTCGCCCTCGGCCCGTGACGCGGTCAAGTCCGTCTCCTCGCTGCAAGGGGCGTGGAGCAAGATCCGCATGTCGGTCAGCGACCGGTTTTTCTCCAAGGTCGCCGACGACATCAAGCCCCTGGCGAAATCCGTCTTCCCGCTCCTGGAGGACGCTCTCGGCGACTCCGCCAGCCAGATGGGCGCCCTGGCAGAGCGCGGCGCCAAGGCCATGCAATCCGGCCCGTTCCGCAAGGACTTCAAGTCGATCGCGGCGACGAACTCATCGGTCATCGGGCACATGGCGGACAGCCTGGCGAACGTGGGGTCCGCCACGAAGGACTTCCTGGTGGCGAGCGGTCCGTTCGTCGAGCGAGTCGCCCAGGGCGGCGAGCGGATGACGCAGTGGTTCCGCGCCTCCGTGCAGGCGGGCCGGGAGACCGGCAGCCTCGCCCGATTCCTCGATCACGCGGGGGACAAAGCCGCGCAGCTCGGCCGGACCAGCGTCAGCCTGATCAAGGGTCTCGGCGGTGTCGGCAAGGCCGCGATGGACACCGGCAATGCGTTGCTCGACGGACTCGAGGGCAGCATGCTCCGGTTCCAGCGCTGGGCCAACTCCGGCGCCGGCCAGAAGGCGATGCAGCAGTTCTTTTCCGATGCTGCCCCTGCCTTCCACGAGGTCAACATGTTGTTCGGCGACATGATGCGTGGGCTCGGCCGGTCCATGAAGGACGGCGGGATCACCGACCTCGTGCGGCAAATCCGCACCGAGCTGATGCCAGCCTTGGGCACCTTCTTCAGCGCTCTCGGCCAGACTGTCGGACCCGCGATCATCTCGGTGATCTCGAACATTGCCACCGCGATCGGCAACCTGTCGGCGGCCGGCTCTGGGCTCGGCGTGCTGCTCATGGCCTTCAACGGCCTGCTGAACGTCTTCAACACGCTGATGGGCATCATTCCGGGGGCGAACACCGTCCTGGCCACGTTCCTGGGCACGATGCTCGCCCTCAAGGTGGTCACCGGCGTCGCCAACTTGCTGCGCGGCTTCGGCACGTCCGTAGTCGCCGCCGGCACGTCCGTGCGCACCCTCAACACCACGATGCGGGGCACCACTGCGGCGATCGGCCCGCAGGCCACCCTCTGGCAGCGGATGAGCCTCGCCTACTCCGGCGCCGCGGCATCGGGAAACCGGTTCACCGGCGCCATGCGCGGGATCGGCGCGGCCAACCGGGTCGCCTCCCGGGCGATCGGCGGCATCACCTCGGCCCTGGGCGGCCCCCTCGGTATCGCGCTCGCCGGCGTCACCATCGGTCTCGGCCTCCTCGCCTCACGGCAGGAAGAGGCGGCCCGCGCCACCCAGGCCCACCGGGACCGCGTGAAGTCTCTGACGGACGCCCTGGTCGCGTCCGGCGGCGCGATCGACGCCAACGTCAGGGCGTCGGCCGCGCAGCTCCTGCAGGACACGGACCTCGCCGACGGCAAGGGAAAGCTCGTCGACATGATGTCCAAGGCAGGCGTCAGCCTCGGTGAGCTGACGAATGCCTACCTCGGCCAGGGAACGACCCTCGAGGGACTGCAGCAGCAGCTCCAGGACACAGCCGACGGACACAAGGTGTGGATCACCACCGCGGCAGGCGCGGCCCAGGCCTGGGACGACGAGGGCCTGGCCGCGGTCCGAGCGAAGGACGCCCTCGGCACCGTGAAGGGCGAGCTCACGGACGCGGCGAAGAAGCACAAGGAACTCGCCGACGCCGTCAACAACTCCGGCACCACCGGCACCTCCTCGTATGACCGTCTCGGCGCTGCCGTGCAGACGTTCGGCGACAAGACGAAGTCCGCGGACGAGCGGGTCGACGCCCTCAAGCGGGCGCTGGACGCCCTCAACGGGAACACGCAGAGCTTTCACGACGCGGAAGCCTCGCTCAACGCGGTGATGCTCCAGATCGACGACACGATGAAGTCGAACATCGCGAAGGCGGACGGCTGGGGCAAGGCACTCGTCGGGAATGACCACCTGGTCAACACCTCGACGAAGAACGGCCAGACCCTCAACAGCCAGCTCACGGAGCTCCGCGACGGCATGCTGGCCGTGGCGACCCGGGCGAAGGAAGCCGGGGAACAGGGCCTGATGCCCATGTCCGACGCGATGGACAAGGGCCAGGTAGCGATGGACAAGGCCCGCGCGAAGGCCATCGAACTCGCCCGGGACATGGGCATCCCGAAGGAAGAGGCCAAGGCGCTCGCCGATCAGATGGGGTTCGTCCCGGACACCATCACCACGATCGTCACCTCCCAGGGCATTCCCCAGGCGACGGCCGAGATTCTCGGTCTGCGCAGCAAGCTCGAGAGCATCAAGCCGGGCAAGTCGATCACGGTCACGGCTCCCACGACGGCGGCCCGGCAGCAGCTCGAGGCCCTCGGCTTCACCGTGACGAAGGTGCCGGGGTCCAAGAAGGTCATCGTCACCGCCCCCACCGGCGGCGCGCGCGTGAACATCGCCGCCTTGGCCGCGGACATCGCCAACGCCCCGGACAAGAAAAAAGTCACCGTCCAGGCCATCATCAAGCAGGCCGCGGGCGACCTGAAGAACGTCCAGGAGAAGGTGGCGGGCTTGCCCAAGGGCAAGTCCATCGACGTCAAGGCGCCGACGAAGACCGCCCAGCAGGCGCTGAAAGACCTCGGATACAAGATCAAGACCGTCGACGGATCGAACGGTAAGACGGTCAGGATCACGGCCCCGACCGCGTCGCCGCTGGCCAATGTTCAGCGCATCCAGGGAGCGATCAACGGCCTGACCGGCAAGACCATCAACGTCACGGTGCAGTACACCGAGTCAGGGAAGCCGGCGGTCGTCCGGACACACGCCGACGGCGGCATCGTCCACTACGCAAACGGCGGCATCCGGGCGGCCACCAACCGGATCAAGGCGTTCGCGGCCGGCGCCGAGCGGCACATCGCGCAGATCGGGCGACCGGGCGAGATCCGCATATGGAATGAGGCCGAGACTCAGGGGGAGGCTTACCTCCCTTTGGCGCCCAGCAAGCGCAAGCGCAGCAAGGCGATCCTCGAAAAGGTCGCGGAAATGTTCGGCGGCCAGGTCGTGTACGCCGCCCAGGGTGCGCTCCGCCAGTACGCGTCCGGCGGCGTGCGCAGTACGCGCTCGAGCACGACCAGGCCCCGCATGAGCACTGCCCCGGCGTCCGCGCCGCTCGTCGGCGGCGACCTGAACCTGAACATGACCAGCGCCCCCACAAGCCCGAGCCAGGCTCTGGGCGACGCGATGTTCGAACTGCGCCGTATCAAACTGGGAGGTGCGTATGCCTCTGGCTGAGGGCGAATTCAAGCTGACGTACAGCGCGAACGGAGTGCACCCGGGCGCTGCCTTCACCTTCGGGACCGTGCGGACGGGCTACTACCTGCTCGACGACTTCGAGGTGAAGGACACCGACGTCACGGCCGGCGACACCCCGCTCCCGCGGGAGGACGGCATCCGGCACGGCCAGGACTACACCACGGGCGCCACCATCACGTTCGAGGTTGGGGTCGACACCGTCGACGACGGTGCAACCCTCCTCGAGCGGCACGGGGCGAACCTGGACGCGGTGTCGGTCATGAAGCAGGCGTGGGACGCGAAGGCGGTCCGAGACCGCATGGCCACGCCCGCCGTGCTTTCCACGACGCAAGGCGGCCGGGCTCGACGCTGGTACGGGCGACCCCGGCAGTGCGCAAAGGCCGCGTCGAAGCTGACGAGGCAGGGGTACACGCCCGTCGTCGCCACGTTCGCCACGGCGCACACCGGCAGCTTCGACGACGTCGAGCAGAGCGTGCGCGTCGACATGGCGCCGCCCCCGCACCGCGGCATCGTGGGCCCGCTCAAGGACCCGCTGACGATGATCGGCGAGGGCTCTGTGCGCGTTCCCGGAGAGATCGTCGTGGGCGGCAACCGCCCGGCCTGGCCGGTCATCACCATCACCGGGCCGATCTCCCAACCGGTGTGCGAGCTGGTCGGCAAGTGGAAGCTGGGCCTGAACCTGACGCTCGCCGTGGGCGAGAAGGTCACCATCGACCCGCGGCCGTGGGTCCGCACGGTCCTCCGGGGCAGCGGAAGCGTGGCGGGACTCATCACCAGGTCCTCACCGCTGCTCGAGGACCTCCTCATCCCGCCCGGCCGGCAGGACTTCGTGCTGCGCGGCACCGACGCGACCGCCACGGCCTCCATGACCGTGGCGTGGCGCGACGCCTACGCCTACCTGTAGGGCCAGGACGCGACGTTAGCGATCCGGGCCCGTGATCCTCCGCTGTCCACAAGGACCAGCAGCGAGGAGAAGCAGAGATGGCGTGGGACAGCGTGCCGTGGTTCACCGAGGGCGGTGCCGAGCACAGCAGTGAGGTGGCGCGGCTTCTGGCGTACGCGGCGTTCGGCGGTGCGCAGGGTGTGGTCGGCTCCGGGGACCTGGCGGTGAAAGCGCTGTCGTCGCCTGCAGCCCAGGTGCAGATCCGGACCGGGGCGTGCGCCATCATCAACCGGGCGGCCGGATCGACGTATCAGGCGTACGCGGGCCGGCTACCAGTGTCAGAGACGGTGAACGTCGCCGCGACCGGCACGAGTGCCCGCTCCGACCTGGTCGTGGCGCGCATCGAGAATCCCTACTCGTACGGGGAGACGTGGCCGAACCCGTCCGACCCCGTGGTCGGCCCGTACATCTTCACGCGGATCATCTCCGGCGTGGCGAAGACGGTCACCGACGTGAGGCAGGTCCGCCCCACCGATTCGGCAATCACCCTGGCCCGCATCGACATCCCCGCGAACACCTCGGCGATCACTCAGGCGATGATCAAGGACCTGCGGGACATGGTCAGCCCCCGCCGGGACCGGCGCCTCTACCCCTCGTTCCCCGGCGCCCTGTCGACGCTGGCCTACTCCGACAACAAGTGGCACAACTGGCCCACGGCGGCGTCCTGGGACCTCGACGTGCCGTCCTGGGCGACCCGCGCCAAGCTCGTGATGACGTTCGCCGGACTCCGGATGACGAAGGCCGACGTCTACGCCCGGATGCAAACCAAGTGGGGCAGCACCCTCCTGGGCCAGGACACGTACATCGACGACGACTCCGGCACCGGCACTCGCCGCTCCACCGTCGTCCTCGCCGACAACTTCGCCATCCCGAGCGCGCTGCGTGGCACCACGCAAACCCTGTCCGTGCAGACGTACATGTACAAGTCCCCGACCGGTGACCTCTCCGTGGACTCCGGTACGTCGATCATCGCCGACGTCGAGTTCGTCGAGAGCCCGGACGAAGAGGAGGTGTAAGCGGTGCCGGTGGGGTGGCGCTTCATCGCGCAGGATGCCCTCACGGAGCAGGTCCTCGACTGGCAGGTGCCGTTCACCCCGTCCTCGAACCCGAAGAGGGACCTATCGGGGCCGGGCGCCATGGCCGGGACCATCGAGCCGGAATATGCGCGCATGATCGGTGCCAACGGCGACCCGATCCTGCAGGAGTGGGGCACGAAGCTGTACCTCGAGATCGACGGCGCCATCAGGTGGGGAGGCATCGTCACCAAGACCGCGTACGACGGGGCGCAAGCCACGGTCTCCTGTGAGGGGTTCTCGACGTACCCGCACGGCATCCCGTTTGAGGGCTACATCATCTCCGGCAAGAAGATCACGCCAAAAGACCCGTATGCGGGCAAAGACAAGAATCACGACGGGTACATCGACGGATCGAATCCCAAGGTGAAGGTGCCCAAGCCCCCCAAGGCGTACGGCGGGCCCCGCATCGACGTCTACGACGCGTTCCGCAAAATCTGGGCGCACGTCCAGGCCAAGCCGCACGGGGACATCGGCCTGGTCATCGACTCCCACGACAAGGGGGAGCTGCTCGGCACATCCGACGGCGAAGACCCGTGGGAACTCGCCTGGTGGGACAACCCTGACTGTGGCCAGACCCTCGACACCCTGGTCAATCAGTACCTGTTCGACTGGATCGAGACGCACGCCTGGAAGGACTCGACCAGCAACACCATCACCCACCGGCTACGACTGGGCACCCCACGCCTCGGCCGCAAGCGCACCGACCTCCGGTTCGCCCAGGGGGAGAACATCGTTGCCATCGCCAAGCCGGAGGGCATGGGCGACGAGTACGCCAACGAGGTCATGGTCCTGGGCAAGGGCGAGGGCCAGAAGATGAAGCGCGCCCAGGTGGCCGACACCGCCGCGTGGGCTTCCCGCCGGCTGCGCCGGGTAGCGACCGTGACGGACAAGACGCTGTCCTCCGCCACGGCCCTGCGCAAGCGCGGACAGCAGGAGCTCGCCGGCCGCACCGCCGCTCTGCAGATCCCCGCCATCCAGATCGTCGACCACCCCAACGCCCGGTTCGGATCCTGGTCCCTCGGCGACGACATCCGCGTCCAGGTGCACGTGCCGTGGGTCGGCGACATCGACGTATGGCACCGCGTCATCAGTGACGAGATCAGCGCCGACGGGTTCATCACCCTCGCCCTGAAAAGGTCCGACAGCTTCCACTACTAGCCAGGACGCGACACTAACCACCTGGGCCGTTGACCATCCCGCGCCATGGTCAACTTTCTGGACGATCAGTCAGACGCCAAGCGCTTCGCCGCGCTCCTGGCGGACTATGACCGGCGCCTGAAAGACCTCGAGCGCACTTCCAAAGCCGCGTACACCTCCATCGAGGGCGGCACGCTCGACATCTACACCGAGGACGGGCAGCTCGCCGGGTCGGTCGGTGTGCAGCCGGACGGCGGCATCGCGCTCGTCCCCGAGACCGCGGCCGCCACCCCGCCCCCCACGCCCGGCGTCCCGACCGTGACGTCGTCCCTGTCCGGGGTGGTGGTCACCTGGGATGGCTGGTGGGACGACTCCGACGCACCACCTACCGACTTCGCGGCCATGCAGGTGCACATAGGCGCGGCCGCCGACTTCACCCCGGATGTCACCACCCTTGCCGCGGCCATTACTGACGTCTCCGGCGGAAGCGTCACGATCGCGCTGAACGACTACACCGATTGCTGGGTGCGGCTCCTTGCCCTCAGCACCGCCGGCCTCTTCAGCACCCCGTCCACGGCCGTCCAGGGCAAGGCGCGTCAGGCCGTGGAGCAGGACCTCGTCGACGGCATGGTCACGGAGGTCAAGCTCGCCGAGAGCGCCGTCACTGCGGCGAAGATCGCCCTGGGTGCGGTCGGGACCACCGCTCTCGCCGACGGCGCGGTCCTCGAGGACAAGCTCGCCAAGGCCGCGGTCACGGTCGGGAAGATCGCGACCGGGGCCGTAACCATCAACGCCCTCGGCGGCGCGCTCTCGGACTCCGCAGCGCAGCGCTACGTCGACACGATGAACGACCCCGCGGCCTGGGCGGTCACGGAAAAGGGCACCGGGGCCACCTGGGAGTTCCTGAGCGGTGTCACAGATGCCCCGACCAGTCAGCGGGTGGGCCAGGCCACGGGCTACAACCGCCTACAGGGCAACACGACCATCCCGTACGAGCCAGGGGTGTTGTACCGGCTGAGCGCCCGGGTGCGCCTCAAAGCCGGGACCAGCGAGACCTTCTATGTGGGCATCGCCGGTATCGGCGCGGACGGGAAGACACTCGTCAACCGCAACGGCACCGCTGGAAGCCCGAACTCGCACTACTACATCGCCGCCTCCGGCCGGGCCATCACGCCCGCTGATGGCTGGGTCACGGTCGTCGGATTCGTCAAGGACCGGGCCGCGACCGGGTCGGCCGGCCCGAACAACGACCCGCGGTCCCCAGGCGTGATGCACAACGACGTCCGGTTCATCGCGCCGTACGTCTGGCTCAACTACACCGGTCTCGGCGTGACGTCGACGAACGTCATGCAAGTCGACTGCGTGACGCTCGAGGCCCTCAAGACCGGCATCGTCGACTCCGTCAACATCACGGCCGGAGCCGTGAACACGGCGGCGCTTGCCGCGGACGCCGTGACGGCGGGGAAGGTCGCCGCGGACGCGATCAGCGCGCGGGAGCTGCAGGCGAATTCCGTCACGGCCGCGGAGCTGTCGGCCGGCTCGGTCACCGCGGCCGCCGTGGCAGCCGGGGCCATCACGACGGACAAGCTCACGGTCACGGGCGGGGCGAACATCCTGCCCGACCCCTCCTTCGAAGGCGCCGTCACCGCGGCGCTGATCCTCGGCCTGTCGTACGCGACGCAGGACAAGACCAAGGGCAACGGGTCGGCCGCCTCCCTGAAAATCGACAGCCGATCGGCGACCGCGGTGTTCCGCGACGTGCCGCTGACCCTGATCCCTACGTTGGCGGGTGACCAGCTCTACCTCGCCACCGACTACTTCCTTTCTGCGGACTGGGTGGGCGCGTCGGTCAACATTCACGCCAGGTGGGAGGACGCCGCCGGCACGGTCCTCGGGTACGGCGTCGTCGGGACCACCGGCACACCGCCCCTCGGGGCGTGGACGAGGGTGTCCGGGACAGTCACGGCCCCGGCGGGGACGACGCGCGCGGCCGTACGGGTCCAGGTCGCATCAACGACCGCAGGGGACGCCTGGTTCGACAACGCGGCCCTCCGGCCGATCGTCCCGGGCGTGCAGATTGCCGACGGTGCGATCACCGCGCCGAAGATCCTGGCCGGGGCCGTCACAACAGACAAGCTCCTCGCCCTGGCCGTGACCGCCGAAAAGATCGCCTCACTGGCCATCACCACGGACAAGCTGGACGCCCTCGCGGTAACTGCGGACAAGCTGGCCGTGAACAGCGTGACGGCCACGAAGATCGCGGCAGGCGTCATCGACGCGACGCACGTCAAGGCTGGATCCCTGACCGCGGACCGGCTGTCACTGGGCACCGACGGCAACCTCATCGCCGACCCCTCCTTCGAAGGTGCCGTGACCGCTCAGCGGGTAGCAGGCAACACGTCCTGGTCCGTCGTCGCGGGCGGCAACGGCACAGCGCAGGCCCTGCGCAACAACGCGGCATCGGCGGTCGAGATGACCCTGCTCGGGCCCGTGCCCGCGGTGCCGGGGAAAAAGGTCTACCTCGCGGTCGACTACCTCGCCTCCACCGACTGGGTCGGGGACCGGGTGAGCATCTACGCGGAGTGGCGCGACGCCGCGGGCACCCCGCTCGACTACGCCGTCATCACCTCCGGCACGGGCACCACGGTCCGGGGCGCCTGGACGCGGATATCGGGGATCTCGAGCGTCGTGGCGCCGGCGAACACCACGCAGGTGGTCGTGCGCCTCAAGTCGGTCACCTCGACCGCGGGCAGCGTGCTGTGGGACAACGCCGACGCCAAGTTCGTGACCGCATCCGGCTTCGCCGGGGCACGGGCGGAGCTCTCGCCCCTCGGGCTGCAGTTGTTCGACGAGGCGGGCGAGGAAGCCGTCGCGCTCCTGACCGGCCGCCCCAACTACCTCACTCTCTCCGCTGACGGTGTGCCGGTCGCGACGATCGATCAGGAGGGCAAGGCCGGGTTTCAGTCGCTGGCTATCGCCGAGAGCCTGACCATCGGCGGCGACGACATCGCCACCATTCTCGACCAGCGGCCGCGCGGCATCATCGCGTACGGCGTACCAGCCACGACCGTGACGTCGACCGGCACGGAGATCGGCTACTTCGAGTTGTCCGCAATGATCGAGGCCGGCCGGATGTACCGCATCAAGTTCCATGCGACGGCCGACTTTGACAACGCCAACGACGGTGAGGCCCGGGTCTACCTCCGGGACGGTGGAGCCTCCACGCCCACGATCAATTCGACGCTGCGCCAGCACTGCATCCTCACCCCGTCGCATACGGGCCGGTACTGGACGGCCGAGCTGGAGCACGTAGCGCCGGCAAGCGCACTCGGTGCGGGCCTTCACCGGTTCCTGCTGAGCTTCAACAACGAGGGCAGTACCACCGGCACGACGTTCGAGCTCGGACTGCCGACCACTGGCAGGACTTGCTACTTCATCGTCGAGGACATCGGCCCCGAGATCCCGAAGACCGGCGGCTACAACACCGGCGGCGGCACAGCCACCCCGCCCGTCGTCCAGTACACCAAGACGTACGCCGCCACCTGGTCCGGCTCGTATGCCGCCCGCGGCTCGTACAACTCGTACTACGGGAACTCCTGCTACCAGGGCTACTACAGCTCGACCAACGGCATGCAGGCGAGTCTCATCGGCTTCTCGTCGGCCCTGGGCACCGACCTGTCCGGCGCGACCATCCAGAAGGCCGAGGTCTACCTGTATTTCGATCATTGGTACAACAACGCCGGCGGAACGGCCGTGATCAAGGCCCACAGTTTCACCTCGCGCCCGGCCACGTTCTCCAGCGATGCGGAGTCCAAGTCGGTGTCCTGGGCGAAAAACGTCGGCAAATGGGTGGACATCACCAGCGTCTTCGACTCGACGAAGTGGCGGGGCATCGCCCTGGACCCAAACAACTCGAGTGCGACCTACTACGGCCGCGCGCGCGGCTACGGCCAGACCAACCCCCCGAAGCTGCGCGTCACCTACACCAAGTGAGGAGGCTCCGCCTTGCCCGCCCTACCGCTGTCCCTGAACGCCATCTGCGGTCTCGCCTGCGAGCCGACGTTACTTCCCCGCGTTCGCATGGCCATCGCGATGATCGCGCAGGAAGTGTTCGCCGAGCCCCCGGAGACGCCCGGGTACCCCGCGCGCTGGAACCTGTCGAAGACCGTGCTCAGCCCCACCGAGTCGCAGGCCGCACAGTTGATGGTCGGCATCGTCGCCTCGCCGCCCATGCTCGCCGCGGCCGCGGCCGCTGCCGCTGCCGGCGGGACTACGGACTCCGTGGCCATGGCCGCGGCCATCACGGATGACCAGATCCTCGGCGCTATCCGAACGGGCTGGAACGCCGTCGCTGGCGTCAGTCCCACGTCCGCGGAGACGACACGGATCGAGGAGGTCGAGACGTAAGCGCCCGCCGTGTTGCAGCGTTCCGGGCTGCGGGGAGCCGCGGACCTCTACGGGTCTCGGCTCCCGCGCACCCCTACTGACGACGATGACCGAGGAGGCGCTCATGGAGTGGCTTATCTCTCTGGCGCCTGTCCTCACCCCAATATCCGGCATGGTGGGCGTGCTGGGCGGGGCCTGGATGGTGTACCGCCAGACCAACCGCAAGACCGATGTCGACGCGGAGACGGCGGAAGCCACCACCTTCGTCACGTCCGTCCAGACCGTGACGAACGGATTTACCCAGCTTCTCGAGCAGCAGCGCGAGACGAACGCCAAGACGCTCGAGCGGGTGACCACGCTGGAGAACAGGGTCGAGCGCCTGGAGGAGGAACAGCGGCAGTGGAGGCGCTGGAAGGCCGCGGCCGTCGACTACATCCACCAGCTCCGCGCTCTGGTCGCCGACCTCTACGACCGCTCCGTCCCGCCTCCGCCGCGGGAGATCGCCGAGGATCTGACCGACCGGCCCGGCGGCTGAGCCAGCAGGCGACGCAAGGGGCCGGCCGCGCGCACAGTCCGCCCGTCACGCAACTCCGCATGAAGGGCAACCCATGTCTGCAACGCTCGAATCTCTCTCCACCGGCGTCCAGGTCGGCGCTGTGCTCCCGCTGCTCACCGCGGTCGTGCAGCGCCCCGCCTGGTCGGCGAAGTACAAGAAGGTCGTCGCGGTCGTGGCCGCGCTCGTCGCCGGCGTCGTCGCCGTGGCGGCGGACGGTGGCTGGGACCAGTTCACGCACGGCAAGCTGACCACGGTCACCATCCTCGGTGTACTCGCGGCCTCCCAGACGAGCTACGACCTCGTGTGGAAGCCCAGCAAGCTCGCCCCGATCATCGAGGCCCTGACCACGAAGCGGACTCCGCAGCAGGCCGAATAGCACCTGCGCGGCACCTCCGGCCCACGGCCGGCGGGTACCATCTGCAACGAGGTGGCCGTACCGCTGCCGCGAAGAACGCGTTGAGATTCCGGTCAGGGCTCTGTGGCGAACGATGCACTACCGCTCGAAAGAGCTGGGGTGTTCCTCTCCGCCCGTTGGTTGTCCTGGCCACCTGGGGTCGAGTAACCGGGTGCGTGTAGAGCACTCGGGGCCGGGGAGTGGCTGCTCCTACGAAGATCCGGCACACGCATCTCCGCGTACGCGCCCAGTGCGGCCACCTCGTCCTGTTCCAGCAGGTACGCACGACACACGGCCCGAGAGCACGGGTCAAGCCCGAAGCGGAGGAACACGCCCCATGGCCGATGCGCAGCAGGTTGCGGCCGAGATCAAGCGCCTGTCCGGGATGACCCCGGACGCCTTCATGGACACCGTCGTCAGCTACGTCATGGGGGGGACCGACAAGCGCGCCCCCCGGGACATCCAAGGCGCGGCCCTCGGTGACCCCCAGCTCGCCCCCCAGACCCTCGAGGCGCTCCAGTTGGCGCTCCGGCGAGCGCGGTCCTACAACCCGCTCGAAGAGGGGGAGACGAAGAAGGCGCAGCAGGCCCGCATCGCTCCGTGGCGCGCACGCATCGAGGCGGCGACCGGACCGATCCAGGACGTCGTCGACGACCTGGCCCACGAGCACGCGAAGGAGCTCGCGGCCCTCGACGACGGTGCCTTCACCGACCGATGGACGGCGTTCGTCCTCGGGGAGGCGACCGCTACCGCGACGCCAGCGCACGTCCAGGCCCTCGCATTCCGATCACCGAGAGTAGCGGCCAGGGCGGCGGAAATCTGTCGGCAGATGTTCGAGGAGCCCGGCCGGTTTCTGCCCGCGGTGCCCGCCGGGGAGACCCGTAAGGCGCGGGATCAGCGCGTTGAGCAGTTCCGCCGGCGCGTATCGTCCGAGGCTCGGTTCTTGCGCTACGCCGTCCAGTACGGGGAGGCGCGCCAAGGCCGGATGCCGAGTGAGCCGAACGTCCGCCTGCAGGCGCTCAAGGTCCTCGGCGAGCGGCACCCCGAGGAGCTGATGCAGCTTCTGCGGCAGGGGCGCGGAGGCGCTCTCGAGCAGGCCGCGAAGGCGCGGAGGGAACGGCGCGCCATCCGTCGCGCTGCCAGGCAGGGCGCGCGGTAGGGCGCGCTCCCGTCGGATCGGCACTCCCAGGGCGCGCCTGATGGCGCGCCCTTCGTCATGTCCGAGGGCGCGCTCGAGGGGTGGCCGCGCGCGCGGCCAAGGCGCGGTCCTCGGCGCGCGGCCGGCCGACCGGCGCGCTCTGGCGCGGCC
>NZ_JBHWUU010000053.1:0-69075 GCF_042737375.1 Streptomyces sp. NPDC060000 | reverse complement strand
CCCCGGGCCTGCCGGGGGGGGCCCCCGGCACACAGAGGTGCAGGCGGCCCCGCCCGGATTCTCGGCGTTCGGGCGATCGGGCGTGCGGCAGGGGGTGCCGCCCGGGCGACGCGCTGTGGTGCGGCGCCGTGCCGGTCAGGCGACCTGGTGTCTGCCGACTTCCAGGAAGTGGCGCAGCGCTTCGGGTGTGTTGTCGTCGAGGGCGGCGTTGGCTGCCGCGCGCAGGGCCGGGCTGATGGACGGGTCGGCGAGGATGCGGGCGATGGCGACACGGTCGTCCTCGGCCTGGGCGATCCGGTAGCCGGTCTCCAGCCAGGCGCGCATCGCCTCGGGGTCGTTGGCGTCCAGGAGGGCGTTGACCTCGGCGATGACGCGCCGGCCGCTGTCGGGGTCGGCGAGCAGGCGCGTGATGGCGACGCGGTCGTCCTCGGCCTGGGCGATCCGGTAGCCGGTCTCCAGCCAGGCGCGCATCGCCTCGGGGTCGTTGGCGTCCAGGAGGGCGTTGGCTTCTCGTGTCACACGTCGGCCGCTGTCCGGGTCGGCGAGGATCCGGACTATGGCCACCCTCAGGTCGTCGGCGTCCGGCTCGTCCGCGGACGAGGACACCGCGGGCACCGTCACCGCGGTCGGTGCCGCCGTGGCGGCGAAGGACGGGGTGGCGAGCAGGAGGGCCGGGGCGAGGATGCCCGCGGCAATGCCGGGCGCTACGCGATGCAGTCGCAAGGGGAATGCTCCTCTTCGTTTGCTACGGAGGTGAGTTGAGGACGCCTCAGGGCGTTCACTTCGGTGATGCTGCCACCTGGGTCTGACAGTGGCAGTTGCCCCCTGCGGTCGCAGGGCACCGTCGCCGCGGACGTGGCCGGTGTCTCATGGCGGCGCGCCTTCGAGAAGGGCGGCCTTGAGCGCGGCTCGTGGCTGTCGGAGCATGATCGGGGCGAGACGATTCCTGGGGGCGGTCCGAGCGTGTGGTGGTGCGTGACGGGGTTCGGCTTGTCTGCCGGGACCGGGGCGGGCCGGGGGAGCCGGTCGTGCTGCTGCACGGCTTGGCCGGTCATGCGGGTGAGTGGGAGGTGGTGGCCACGCGGCTGATTGCCCGGTATCGGGTTGTCGCGGTCGATCAGCGCGGGCACGGCGCGAGCGAGCCTCATCGACGTGGGAGTGCCCGATCTGCTGTTCACCGGCTTCTACCCGACGATCACATGGATTCCGTTCGTGAGCGCCGGTCTGACGCTGGCCCGCCTCGACCTGTCCCAGACCGCCGTCCAGTGGCGCCGGGCCGCGCTCGGCGCCGCCCTCACCGTGGCCGCGTACGGCATGTCCTTGCTGCTGGCCGGCAAGGACGCGTTGAGGAGCACGGCGGAAGACCGGCCGTCGTCCGGCGGCTCCGGGTCGATGCCCCTCGACAGCGGGTCGCTGGAGCCCCATTTTCCGGCCCCGTCGCTCTTCACGGCCGGGCCGCGCAGCGGCACCACGTTCGACATCATCGGCAGCGTGGGAGTGGCGATCCTCATGATCGTGGGCGCGACGGTGGCGATGGACCGCCTCCCGCGACTGAGCCGCCTGGCCAAACCGGTCGTCGCCGTGGGCACCATGTCCCTGACCGCCTACGTCGGCCACTTCGTCGTGCAGTCCTGGTTGTCCGAGCTCGGGGTCGGGCCCGGTACCGAGCAGTCCTGGGTGCCGCTGCTCATGTTCGTCCTCGGGGCGATCGTGTTCGCCCCGATCTGGTCCCGCATCTTCCGCCGCGGGCCCCTGCGGTACCTGCTCAGGCCGCCGCCGAGCCGGCGAAGTACATCCGCTGGGACCCGACCGGGGTGGGACGCCTCCACATCCCACCCCGGCGGACGGCTCACAGATACCAGTTGCCACTGAGCCACCCGCGCCCTGCACCGAACGAGCGGATCCAGCGCCTTCCGAGTCGAAGCCTGCGAGGGAGCGGGCCCTCCCCGTACGGCACGGCAGCGAGGCCGGCTTTGCGGTTCAGGCCCGTCGGCAGCGGATTGACCTTCCAACCCGCAGGCTCGCCCCGCTGTCAGGGGGAGCCTCAGTAGCAGTCTTGACAAGCCAGGACCTCTGCTGCCTTCCACCGAGGGACTCATATACAAAAGATCTTGTATCTTGGTATACTCCGATTGATATACCCAGGAGGGCACACATGAGTCGTACCGTGATCGACCTCGACGACGAGGCCCTGGAAGAAGCGGCCAAGGAACTCGGCACCACCACCAAGCGCGAGACCATCAACACCGCGCTGCGGGAAGTCACGGCCCGTTACCGGCGTCTGCGCGCGCTCGACGAAGCCCGCGAGCTGGTGAGCGACGGCGCGCTGGACATGGACCTTCTCCTGGACAAGAGCAAGTACCGGCCCACGAGCACAGCCGACGCCGCCTCCGACACCGGAGCGCACGAGTGACCGTCGCCGATTACCTCATCGACACCTCCGCCCTCGCCCGCGTCCTGCTCCGCCAGAACACGGCCGACTGGGATGACAGGATCGGCGCCGGCCTCGTCGCGATCTGCGACATCACCGAACTCGAGGTCCTCTACTCAGCCCGTTCGGCCGCAGACCGTACGCGTGTGAAGGCGGCGCTCGACGCCCACTACGTGTGGTGCCCCATGCCGGACGGCGTCTACCGCCGCTCCCGCGTCGTCCAGGAACAGCTGACCGCCAAGGGTGAGCACCGCAGCGCGGGCCCCGTCGACCTCCTAGTGGCTGCCGCCGCCGAGGAAGCGGGGCTCACACTGCTCCACTGCGACCACGACTTCGACACCATCGCCCGCACCACCGGACAGCCGGTCCGCACGATCGACCTCAGGCAGTAGAGCCTCCACGGCCGCACAGTCGGCGATGAGGAACGGGGTGGCCCGTGGCAACGGCCTGTCGAGGACTCAGCCGAAGCCCGGGCGCCCGAGCCACGGGAATGATCGGCCACCCAGGGAACTCACCCGCGGCCCATGCCGTTCGTCAACCTTGCTCGTGACCCCATGCTCTCGGTCCCTGGTAGCCGAGGACGGGCACTTCGGATGGGTGCCAGGCAGCTGTGGCACTGGGCCCGCACCGTGCACGCTGCCCTTGAGGTGACCTCGAAGGCAGACTTCGCGGTACCTGCGTCCTCACAGCGTCCTCAATGACGCCTCCGGCTCCTCGCTGAGGCCGCTCTTGGGCTCCTCCCCCACCACGCTCCGGCGCATTCACGCAGGTCAGCGCAATGCCTACCGCCACCCGTCGCTCGCCGTCGAACTCGCGAGCAGCGGATTCGGTCCGTTGAGCGACAGTTGACGCTCCGACACCTCACGAGGAAAGTTTCGGCAGGTCAGAAGCCTGCGCAGGTGGGGCGGGTGGGACTCGAACCCACGGCCGACGGATTATGAGTCCATTGGGGATCTTGGCGGCCCTTGCCGATCATTACCGATTCACGCCGTTCTTGCAGGTCAGACGTGCTGATCCGTGTCAGCCCTGTGCAGTGCTTGTCGGTCTGTTCCTGTCCTTGCGGCCCCTCAATGGCCCCTGGAAGCTGGTGAGTTCGACGCTTACCACAGCAGCAGCCGCGTCCGCCCTGTTCAGCCGAGGGCATGGAACCATCGCACAGCGGATTTCCCTTCCAACGCGCAGAGGCTCCGCCCCTCTACTCGGGGCGGAGCCTCACGGCCGTTTTCGCAGGCCGACACGTCCGACTTCAGCCTATCTCTCCCGGCCCTCCGCAACACCGTCGGATTGTCAGCCGCTGATCATCCCTGCGATGTTCGTCAGCCCCGCGAGGATCGCCTCGACTCCGACGGCAGTCCCGCCCTGGATGAGCGCAGCCTTGATGCGCTGTCCGGCGCTGAGCCGTTCCTGCGGATCCTGCTCCGAGTCTTCCAACACCTCGACATCTTGCAGGAACTCATCCCGCGCCGGCCGAGCCAACTCAAGCCGAGGAGCTACGTCCCGAAGCTGACGGACCAGGTCAGCCAGTTGTGCGGGTTGGACACCCACATTCTGGGTGACGCTCATCCCCTGAGCCCCAGTCCCGCCTGCCGAGATGTACTGGTTGAAGGTCGGCCCTGTCGCCGACGTATTTTGATCACTCACGCACTTCCTCACTTTCGTACCAGCCAGTGCACAGTCGATACCGCGCGATGTCAGGGTCAACGTCTCCGGCTGGCCGCCGGCACCCGAACCGATCACTGCCAAACCGTAGTCGTGCAGGTAGCGGGCTGCGCGCAAGACCTCGTCGATCTTCAAGTGCTCGCCCAGGAACGTTGCGGTGGCAACGAAAACGTCCAGCCGGAGCCCCCCGGTCGGGTCGGCATACGCCGCCTTCACCAACCCGCTGAGTGCGTGGTCGAGCCGGGCCACTGGATCGGCGCGCTCCGCAACGATCCGCTCCGCCTCCGACACTCCCTCCGCGGTCAGCCGGGCATCGATAGTGGGGCCGGAAGCGACATACAGCGTGACGTAACCACGGGCTTCGAGGAGTTGTGCAGCGCCCTCCAAGAGTCGAGCGGCTCGCTCTTCTTGCGCCACGGGTAGGTTCTCCACGGCAGCGAATTGGACAATGTTGACCACCTGGTAGGTGTCCCGACCAGTGTGGTCAGCGAGCCAGACCAGAAGCCGGTACGCGTAGATCTCGGTCGTCACGATGCCCCTGTTCCTTGGTCGCCTGAGTGCTGGTGGACGTCGAGGCCCTGGGCTCCCACTCCGCCAGAGTGGATGTTCTGGATCAGGTGAGTGCCGTGGGGACGCATGTACTCCCGCACGGGCTGGCCGGACATCACGCAGGCGCGGCCTTCTGGCGCCAGCCAGACTCCGGTGAGCGGCCCGCCGGTGGTGGTAAGCATCTTCAGCTCGACCAAGCTGGTCGCGGCCTCGGTAACTTCCTCAGCGGTGAGCTTGCTGGCGTAGAAGTAGCCCGCCGGGGAGCCGATGAAGTCGATGAGTTCCACCGGACGACTGGGCAACACCGTCTCGAACACCCAGGTCAGGATGGCGTTCTCGGCGTATGCCAATCGCTCCCGACGACTGCGGACCGCTTCGAATCGGCGTCCCGCTTCCCGTACCCCGACAGGGGTCAGTGCAAATTCCACGACCTCATGGGTAATCGCCCGCTTCCCGACAACCAGCTCCTGCCCCATCAGGATTGAGACAGCCCGTTGGCCGGCGTCCTCCGAAGCATCAGGAGTCGAAGGCACCCACGATTGGATCCTCATCCAGTACGTGGTGTCACCTTCGCTGGACTCCAACGCCCAGAACAGCAGCTCGTCGACGAGCCAGTCCGTTGCCATGGCGAGAGCCTAGTGGGCAACATGCCCAAGTTCTTGGCGCTCTGGAGGGGCGCGGAAGTTGTCCGCGCCCCTCCGTCGGTTCAGGACTCAGGTTCGGTGGCCGTGGCCGTGGCTGCTGCTGGGCGCTTCGGGCTTCGCTTGCGGGGCCGCCGACCGAGGGCGGGACTCGGCTCGGGGGCGGGCTGATCTTCCACTTCGATGTCAGCGCCTTCGCGTGTCGGCTCCGGGGCGACTTCGATGTCGGAGACCGCCTCGGGGCTCGGCCGCTCCTCGGGAGGGGCATCCTGCTCCTGCGGCGCAGATTCCTCGAGGTCCTGGTCGTGGCCATCAAGGACCACTGGGGCTTCCCGTTCGGCGGCTACGGCGGCAAGGGCGTTATCGAAAAGGGCTATCCATGGCCGGTGGCCGACGTAGCGGGGTTTGTAGTCGAAGGCGGGGAGGAGGTCGTCTTCGAGGGTGCGCAGGATGATGAGTTCCGGATCTTCGTCGGCTTCGGTGACGAGGGTGGTCGCCTTGTTGTAGCGGTGGCCTTCAGGGAGGCGTGCAGTGACTTGCGCTTCGTAGAGGGCGTGGTCGGCCAGGGTGGCGCTGTTGGGGAGCGGGGGTGCGGCGCTGCCGGTGATCCAGAGTTGGACGGTGGTTCCGCCGAAGATGGGGCGGAAGCTGATGCCTCGTCCGTCGCTGTAGACGAGGTGGGCTGCGCCGTCGGCGGGCGCTTCGGCGTCGATTGCCCAGTCTCCGCCGAGGCTTTGGGCGAGGTTGGCCGCAGCTTCTCGAACTGCGGCGTCGGTGATGAGCATGCGTGCTTCTCCAAGAGGTGTGCGGGTGAAGCGGCGGGCCCGCCCCCGCGGGGGCGGGCCCGGTATGGCTATGCGGGGCGTACTTCGTCGCCGTCGTCGAGGAGCATCGAGAGGGTGGAGCCGCTGTCCCAGCCCACGGAGAGGATGGAGAGGTTGGCGTCGACCCGGTGGACGGTGCCTTCGTCGCCGGGCTTGAGTCCGGTGTGTGAGTCGGTGGTGTGTACTAGGGCGATACGGTCGCCCTTCTTGTAGGTCATCTGCGCTCCAGTCGTGATGTGTTGTGGAAGTCGTGGTGGGCCGCCGGTTGGCCCCGTCGATTGACGGGGCCGTTGGTGGCCGCCTGCTAGGCGTCGTGGTCGCATGCCTGGGTAGGGCAGGCTCCGCAGTCAAAGCAGTGGTCGCAGGCGCAGGCGCCGCAGCCCGGTTCCTGACACCGGACGTCGTGGCTACGGCAGTACGGGTATGTGAACGGCGGCTCTTCCATGGCTCCCCCCTCCTTGTTGGTTCTATTCTATATGCATTAGGGGGGAGTTCAAGATCATTTGAAAGGGTTTTCGCAGGTCAGGCCGCTACATCGCGTATCAGAGCTTCGACCTTGTGGATGGCCGCGAGGAAGACGGCCTGCGAGTGCAGTCGATCGCGCCGTTCCAGGGACTCCAGTGCCTCCCGGGCGGCCCTCGCGGGCACGTTGCCTTCGTGCAGGGTGTCGCCGCACCCGATGAGTACATGCGGGCCTAGGTCCCAGAGGATCGCGTTGACGGCGGCGCCTGCCGCCGCGAGGGGGTCGATGTCCGTCAGCGACCATCCGAACTGGTGCGGGTCGATGCCGCGCTCGCGCATGACCTGTACGGCGGCGCGGTACATGCCGCCGGTCCCGCCCGCGGGCTCGTCGAACTTCATGCCGGGCTCAAGCGGCATGTCGTCGAGCAGCATCCTGGCCATCAGGTAGGCGACGTCCGGCGGCGTGTGGATCTCCACGAGTGCATCGTGAGCGCCTTCGGAGCGCATGACGGCAAGCAGGGTACCGATCACGTCGGTGGTGGAGCGGAGATCGGGGTCATCGCTGGCGGTCAGGTGCAGGAGCCCGTTGGTGAGCGCAGCCTCGACGACGGCTCGTACGGCAGTGGCTCGCCGAGCGTCGGGCTTCTCGTCGTCGACCCACTTGTGCAGGGGCGTGGCCCGGTCGATGAGGTCGGGTCGCATGATCCACATGCGGGCCCAGCACTCGCGGAAGGCAGCCAGCAGCTCGGTGTCGTCGAGGCTGAGCCACCAGTCAGCGGCGAGATATGCGCCCGGGCCGCGCAGGGGCCATAGGGCGAGCGCGGCGACCGCACCGATGGGGATTTCGATGCTGCTCCCCCCGTGCGCGTGGTGCCAGGCGTAGCTGACGGCTTCCGCGATCTCGAACGCGTGCGCGTGCGGGTTGCTCTGCGCCGGGCGGTAGTGACCCAGCCTGGGCTTGACGACCGCGAGCGAAGGGCGAGGCGTGGCGGCGGGCATGGTCACGGGCGCGGGGGCCGGCGGCAGATCGGTGAGGTACTTGCGGGTCGGGGCGGCAGGGGTGGGCGGCGTGGGTGGCTGGTCGGACTCGTCGGGGTCGGCGAACAGATCGAGTTGGCTCATGCTGGTCCTCCTGGCTCGTAGGTCTGCGTGCGGCGTCACGTGTCGGCCTGCGGGGTGCAGGCCGACACGTGTCGCCGTCAGGGGGCGTGCTGGATGCGGCGGAGCAGGATGGCGGCTTCCTCGGCGCGTCCGGCGTCGACGAGCGCAGCGTGCTGGAGCAGTTCCGTCAGGTCCTCTGCGGTGAGCTGTGCGAGGACGTCGGTGAGGCTGAGGTGCCGCATGCCTGCGGAGCGGTAGTGGTAACCGGTCGCGATGGTGAAGACCAGCCCGGGTATGAGCCGGTCGGTGTGCTCGTCGGTGAGACCGAGTTGGCGGCCGACGCGGTGGATGGCGTCCGGGTCGCCGAGGACGGCGTTCGCCGGAACGGCCTGATGGGCGAGCCTGGTGGTCTCCATTTCACGGTCCAGAAAGGCGGTCCAGGTGAGGCGAGCGTCGGCGTCCCGGCCGGCGGCCGTCAGGGTGCCAGCGATGAGCAGGGCCTTGAATCGCTCACTCGTGAGCGCCAGGCCGAGGTATTCGGCGGGCGTGATGCCGGCGTTGGCGATCGCGGGGTGGTGGGCCTGGGCGCGGAAGAAGCCGAGGGCGGCGCGCAGTGCGCGAACGGCCGCGTCCGGGTGAACACCCAGTTCTTCAGCAACGCGGGCGGACACGGTGTGCAGGGTGGTCGGACTCATGTGGTCTCCAGAGATCTAGTCGGTGGGCTGGTTGAGGGAGGCGAGGTAGGCATTGGCAGCCGCCAGTCGGGTCGGGCTGTTGACGAGTTCTTCCGACCAGACCCGCAGGGCGATGTCGCCTGCCACGTCCTTGTCGGGTGCGGTGATGACGTAGGCGGCGTGGCCGGATGCCTCCAGTGCGGCGCACCGTTTGTCATGGGCGGCGTCGTCCTCGGGAGGGGTTTCGACGGCAACGATGTCTATCTGTGCGGGGTTCGGCTCCCGGTAGATGACCCACCACTGCCGTGCAGGTGGACTGGGCATAGCTCTCCTTTGGTGTTCAGGGGCGGGCGTCAGAACTGGGGGTCCGGCGCGGAGTAGTGGGTGAGGAGTTCCGCGATCTCTCGGCCGATGTGGTCCATGAGCGTGCGGATGTGCTTCCTGTCGCCGCGCAGGTAGAGGGCCAGGTCGAGGACTTCAGGGGCGGCGGCGTAGGCGAGCAGCTCCCGGTACTGCTCGACGGTGAGGGGTTCGAGGTCGTCGGGGCGCAGCGCCCACGAGGCGACGGCTGCGCTGTCGGCGAGGCGCGTGGCGGCGCGGAGCGTGGCGGTGTCGGGCGCGCGGGAAAGAAGGATGAGGAACATCGCGGCGAAGTGGTGGTCTGGCGTGTTGATGACCGGTACCGAGGGGCGAGCGGGCACGGATGCCTCCGGTTGTGGATGAACGGAGCCCCAGATGCTTCTTTTCTATATGCATTCAGGGGATGTTGCGGCCCTTCCGCGAGCGAGCACGGAGGGGGTCAGTCCTGACTGATGTCGACCACGAGCGCCGCTCCGTTGATGGGATGGCGACCCTCGCCGACGGCTACCACCGAAGGTGGCCGATCTCGCGAGGGGGGAGGCCGCGGGGGTTGGCGGGGAGAGGGACGGCGATGTCGCGCTCGTCGGTCAGTGGGTGGACGAAGTAGTAGCCAGGCGGGTGCGTGCGCAGGTCCGCGAGTCGAGCGAGGAAGCACAGATCGGCGGTGAGCTTGCCCCACGTCGGGTCCGGCTGCTTTCGCAGGTCGAACCGGAGAAGGAGTCGTCCGTCGTCGCCATGGAGACTCCACAGGGCATAGCCGGGGTCGTCGCGGGTGGCGACCAGAGTCCTGATGCGCGGCTCGATCGCTACCGCCGTCACGGCCATGCGCCTCAGTACGGCGCGAGCGAGGTTGCGGGTGGCCTCACACACCCGCCGGTCCGCGAGCGGGCAGGGGTCTTGCACTTCACGTGCCTCCTTGACGTAGGGCCGCCCGGCGGCCGGCATGCGGTGGTCACCGGTCGCCGGGCGGAGTCGTTGACTGCTTCAGCCGACGGGGATGGGGCGGTTCTGCAGATCCAGAAAGATGCAGGTGGCTGCGGCGGTGGGCATGTAGTCGGCCACGATTTGACCGTCGTCGTCCCAGGTGAGGAGTTGGACCAGGACGTCGAGCAGCGGTTCGGGGAGCATCTGCCGCCAGTTGTCGTAGTCGGTGCCGGGAAACCACTCCTTGCAGGTCCGCTGGAGGGATTCCGCGATGGCCTCGGCCAGCCGGTCCGCCTGGGCGGGGCTGATCTGCTCGGCACTCAGGCGCTGGCGGATGCCCTCGGGACTGAAGGGGTCTGTCACGGTCTCTCCTTGACGGTTCAAGAAGGGGGCCGCTCCCCCTTCTTTCTGGTTCTATTCTATATGCATTCGGGAGGGAGGCAAGATTTCCGGTGGATTTTCTTGATCACCGAGAGACTTTATTTCCGCAGGTCAGCAGCCATGTCCACCGGGGTGAGGTCGCGTATGTGGAGGACGAGCCGCGCTCCCTCGACCACGTGTCCTAGGCGCATGTCCGGGCCGACGACGCGCGTGTGGTCGTCGTCGTCCAGGACGCCTTGGTCCACCAGCCCGTCAACGCACGCCTTGAAGCTGGGGTACCAGTTGGCCGGGTCTCTTCTCTGCCTGTCCTCGGGGTGAAGGACGCCGATGATGTGGACCCGTTCCAGGTGTGGCACTGCGCGCGAGGCGGCCCAGGCCGCGCGCCGCAGCACCCTCGTGATCTCCGCGCGCTTGTGGTGGTGGAGCCGCTGGTTGGCGTTCAAGAGCGTCAGCCGGGGTGGCAGCGCGACCCTGAACTGGCGACCGGGCATCCCCTGGAACCAGTCCGGTTCCTCCTCACCCGGAACGCCGACCGGGGGAGCTGCTGTGGGCGGTAGCGACTCTGTCGTGTCAGGGGCGTATCCGCTCCGACGCGGAACGCCGGCGTTGGTGAAGGCCGACGCGTGCAAAGCTGTGATCAGCATGAGGCGGCGCCTGCGACCAGTCGCGGCGTCTGCGACCAGGGCGCGTATGTCCCCCAGCTTGTACTGCTCGATCCGTACGCGGATGCTGTCCCGCGGGTCGCAGGCCGCGAAGATCCGTCCGGGCTTGATATGGGTCACCTGCGGCCCCGGTCGACGAGATCCGACAGAGCTTTCGCCGCCACCGCCGCCGGCCACGCGACGATGACCACCGCGAGGTACAAGGCGACGGCGCCCGGCCGCAGTTGGCACACCAGGCTCAGGGTCGGGTCGTGGGCGAGCAGCCTCCGGAAGGCGTCCGCCAGGACCACGGCTCCCGCTGCCCATGCGACGAGGACAAGCAGGGCGAGCACACCGGTCACGACTCCACCTTTCTGGTGTCGACGTGAACCCAGACGGTGCGAAGGACCCCAGCTCGGGCCAGGCGCAGGGCGAGGGAAGCGGCACGACCGTTCCGGTGCGCGGCGAAGCCCGCGCAGATGGCGGGGGCATCGGTACCGAGTGTGGCGTGGCAGACGATGTGCCCCTCCTGGGCGATGGCGTTGGCGACCATCTCTGCCACGCGCCCCTCTTCCAAGCGCATCAGGTTGCCCGGCCGGAAGATGCACGTGCCGCATCGCCCCGCGCAGATCCGGACGCTCCATGTCGCCGGGTCGGCAACGTCGTGGCGCAGTCCGTCGGGCGAGTAGGTGGCAGAGCTGGTCATCGATCCGCCCCCGGAGTGGCGGCCCGTACTGCCTCACCGGTCGCTGCGAGCAGCATCTCCAGGCAGTGAGAGAACAGTTCGGGGTCTGGCGCGGTGAAAGCGGCCCCGTAAAGGGCGAGCGTGGTCGCGGTGTCCCCGTTGGCGAACGCGGTGATGAAGCGTGCTGCGAAGAGGTGTGGCTGCGGGAGGAAGTCCTCGGGACGGCTGCCGTCGGTAGTCAAAATGATCCAGGACGCCGTGTCGGCATCGAGTCCCTGCATCTTCGCCAAGGCTGCCTTCGCCTTGGCTGCGAGTCCCGTCGCGACGCCGTACATCAGCGAGGGTGTCCCGTTCCGTGCGAGGTCCGCCAGGACTTCCTGGGCCTGGTCGTGGCGTCCCTCCGTCCAGTGGGAGACCGCCTCGACGAGGCGCTCGGCGACCAGCGGGGGCGTCTCGGGGGTGTCCCCGTGCGTCGGCATGACCGGTACGGACCAGGTTCCGGGCTGGCCCGGGACTTCTCTCCATCCGCTCACCGCGTTCGAGGTTCGGGCGTCGGGTCGGATCATGTAGCCGTGCTCGATCAGACGGTGTCCGGCACTGGCCGGGCGGAAGCTGTCCCAGTCGAAGATGAGGTCCACTAGATCGTCGTCGTGGTCCTCGGCCAGAACTCGAATCCGGTAGCCGTCCGGCGTGCCGGTGCATATAGCGGTCAGGTGCTTCACTGCGATTCCTCTCGGTTGGTCAGGGAGCGTCGGGGAGTTCGAGCTGCTGCGCGGCCTGCTCCTGCGCATCCAGTGGGTTCGGTCCGGGGCGGTAGTAGGGCAGGCACCGGGGGCACTGCTGCTCCACGGCGCGGCGGTGAGCGCGCGATCCGGCGGCTGTGCCGCAGGATTTGCGGATGACCGGGACTGGCAGCTCGGCGGGGTCGGCGTCCGGCAGCTCGTGGATGATCACGCCGTTGAGCCAGATCCGGCCGCCGCAGATTCCGGTGAACAGGCTCTTGGCTGGGACGACTTGCCGGATGCAGGCGGCCCGGTAGGGGCAGCCGCCGCAGACGTAGAGGACGGGCTCGCAGATGGCGACCAGTTCGATGCCGTTCGTCCATCTGTCGTCGGCAACGGCGAAGTCCTCGTCGCCGAAGCACGGGGCGTGGGAGGTGACGTGGGTGCCGATCTGGGTTCGTGATCCGGTCACAGGACGGGCTCCAATCGCTGGCCTATCCACCGGGCGACGTTGACCGAGACCGCGTTGCCTGCCTGCGCGGTCTGCTCGGCCTGGTTGCCGTAGACGACGTACTTCTTGGGGAACCGCTGCCCTTCGAGCTGTTCGCGGGGCTTGAGCATCCGGAAGTAGCAGTCGTTGATGTCCGGGGCGTTTTGCACCAGAGCGGCTGAGTCGCGAGTGGAGAGGGTGTGGACGGGTTCGGCGGCCGTCTTCACCGCGGCCTTGCGGTACGGCACGACGAGGGTGTTCCGCGCGCGGTCGGGCACCGTGCCGGCGTGCGTGACGAGGCCGTGGTGGTTGCCCTGGGCGGTGACGACGCTGAGCGGGTCGCTCGCGGGGCTGGCGGTGGCGTGATTGCGGTACTCGATGATGAACGGGTCCATCGTCAGCAGGGCTTCGCTCTGGCGGGTGGTGCGAGTACGCATCGGCACGTCGAGGGGGACGGCGTCGGTGTTCCACGAGCCGCCGGTCGGCACCAGAAGCGCGTCTCCCTGCTTCACCGTCCGGGCGGGCATCGGCCGGTCCTCGACGGCGTACGCCCTGTCCCCGCCGTCCTTGCCGTGGGTGAGGGAGATCGAGTACGGGCGCCAGGGGAACTTGCGGCGCCCTGCGCGGATTCGATCCATGGTCGTATCCGCGAGGGGCTTCTTGCGGTCGCCGATACGCTTCCCGAGGTCGCTGAAGTCGATGATGTCGCTGGCCGGGCGAACGTACGGCTCGACCATGGCGTGGCGGCAACGGGTGTTGGGGCAACGGTAGATGTAGTCGCGTCGGTATTTCCCGATACGCAGGCCATCGGTCTTGGTCCAGGACTGGACGGCGTGCACGTCTTCACCACAGTCGACGCAGGGAGCGAGCGGCCTGGGCTCCAGGTCGGGCTTGCGCATGGTCTTGAGGGTGAAGACCACGTACATCCGGTCACGCCACTGCGGGGCGCGCAGGTTGACCTCGTCGCCCACGTGGGCGCTGCTGACGCACACGATCTGGTACTGGTATCCGAGCAATTCCATGGCTTGGAGCCAGGTGGCGAACAGGATCCAGTCCAGGCCGAATTCGACGACGTTCTCTACGACGATGGCCTTGAACCGCTTCGCTTCAGCGGCTCGCACCACGCACCACGCGGTAACCCGGGTCGCCTCGAAGGCGTCCCTGGTCAGGGCCTCCCACTCGTCGCGTTCCTCTTCGAGCAGGTCGAGGAGATCAAGTTGATTGGTCTCCCGGGGCTTGCCGCCCGCGGGGCTGATCTCGGTGCAGATGACGGATGCCCACAGTCCATCGGCCTTGGGCAGCATGCGCATAGGGAAGCCGTCGCTGAGCGTCATGACGGCGTGCTCACAGTTGGGATGGTTGGCGGCGTGGGTCTCGATCGCGAGCCGCCAGTGGTTGATGCCGAGCAACAGCTCGTGCCCGGCTTCGACAAGTCCGGTGCTGCTCCCACCCGCGCCACACAAAAGGTCAATCCAGGTGGCCATGCTGGTAGTTGTTCTCCAAGAGGTCTTGCGTGCCCGGCCCCGCGACGCGGGGCCGGGCACGGCCGAGATCAGTAAGTGCGCAGGCCGCCGTGCGCCTGCGCGCGGCGCAGGAAGGCGATCCAGCGCCCCCACATCGGGTCGCCCACGGGCATCTCTGCGATGGCCACGCCCGGGTGGGCGTCATAGGCGGTGAGGGCAGCAGTGATCTCGGCGACCGTCACGAGGAAGCCGTCGTTGTAGTTGAGCTTGTACCTGGGTATGCCGGTCGGCGCCGCCTCGGAGGCGTCCTTGACGGCCTGGTACGCGGTCCGGAACTCGGCGATGCGGTTCGCCGTGCTCTCGTCGTGCTTGATGCCGTACCGGAGGTCCACGCCCGCCAGCCCGTAGGCGGTCAGCTGGGGGTATGACGGTACGGGCAGCTCGACGAGCATCCCGAAGTTGTTCATCGTGTCGAGGGTGCGCGGCATAGCGGTGTAGGCGAACCGGAAGTAGTTCTGGTCCCCTTCAGCGGGCTTTCCGTCGGAGGTCTGGATGTAGATGTCGTATCCCATGAGGGTGTTCTCCAAGAGGTCTGCGGCTGCCCGGCCCGGAGTCGGGCAGGGCAGCGCGATCAGCGGTGGGCGGCGTGGCGGTGGTGGACTTCGCCGTAGGTCATGCGGAGCGGGACCCGGCTGCGGGCCTCCCAGCGGCGCTCTTCGATGACGATCACGGTGAGGCCGACACCGACACCGAGGGCGAGCACGAGCAGCGCGTACAGCTCCGTCACCGCGCCACCACCTCGTAGCGAGCCGGGCAGGGCTGAAGGAGCTGCATGCAGGCGACGAACACCCCGTGGGCGTCGTTGGTCGCGAGTCCGTTGTCCAACGCGGCCTGGGCTCGAACTCGTTCGGCGTCGTCCTGCGGGTGCGCGATGATGCAGGCACAGCGGCGCTCGCCGGTCTCCTCCGCCGGATTCGGCGGGACCGCTTCGATGCCCGCCATCAGACGATCACCTGCCCAGCGGACGCGAGGTAGAGGATGCCCACCTCGTCGTTCAGCTCCCACACGGTGAGCGGCCAGTCCGTGCCACCTTGCGCGTGGACGCACGTCCAGCCCTTCTCCGCCATGGCGCGCACGACGTTGCCGTACTCCTTGATGGCCGCGTCGTTGTCGGTGAGGGGGTCGTGGAGCAGCTTGGACAGCGGTAGGCGCTGCGCTGTCACGCCCCGAAGCCGGACGGACACCAGGTCGATGACGCGTGGCGCTAGGCGCCGCTCGGTGACGAAGGCCGTGATGGCCTGGATGAGCGGGACGGCGTTGTTGCCGTGTTCCGACTGCTCACCGCTGTCGGTTGAGTCGTAGAGCACCTCGTCGATGTTCGGGTTGTCGTCGTGGAGGCGCTTGACGTGGAAGCCCTCCAGAGCGGCCGGGTCCGTAGGCAGGTCCTCGACCGAGGAGATCCACAGATACGAGCCGTCGGTGAGCTCGGCGGTGATGGCGAACATGTTCCCGGACTCGACGTTCGTCACGAGCGGGATGCGGCGCAGTGCGGTGATGACCGGCTCGTACGCGCTCCACAGGGCCAGCCACAGCGGGTCTTCGGTGTTGTTGTGCACGGGCATTGGGGCCAGCGGCGCCAGGTCGTTGCTCACAGTTCCTTCTCCAAGAGGTCGTGTGCCAGACAACAGTACAGAGTTGGGATCTATCTCAAGGCAAATTGACGCACGCGGACGCGCTCACCACAGGCGAGTGACGAACACCAGGCGCGGGGCCTTGCGCCGTTCCTCTCGCGCCTGCCGGGCGAGGGCGGTCGAAGCCTCCAGCTCGTCGGCACGCTGGAGGGCGACCTCGGCGATGTCCAGCGCCTGGTGGGCGAGGTCACGGGTCTGCATGAGCGCCCGATGGTTCTCGCGGTGGTCGAGGTGGATCTCGGCGCCGCCGACGTCGTCGAGGAGTTCGCCAACGATCTCGTCCCGTACCAGCTTGGCGCGCCCGAGCCCCCCGAGGTGGCGCTCACAGTCGATCACATCCTTGAGGTCAGCGATCTGAATGAGCATGTCGCCGACACCCTCGGGGTCCTGGCGGTAGAGGTCGGCGAGGCCGTGGATCTGTTCGCGGGCGGCAGCACCGTTGTCGAGCGCGAGCGCGCCCTTGTGGCAGCGACGAAGGATGGGCAGGTAGTTCATGTCGTCCTTCCGATCAAGAGGGGGCTCCTCCCCCTCTTTCTGGTTCTATTCTATATGCATTGCCAGGGATGTCCATATTCCTGGTGATATTTTCTTTCGGGTGCCTAAGTTTTTCGCTGGCTGCCACCCTTCCGGGCTCGTACGGCCTCGCGCGCGGCCTTGCGCGCCTCATCGGCCGCCTCCGGGTGCTCCTCGACCCGCTGCCGGCGTCTGGCGGCTTCCTCGTACCAGTTGTCCCAGAAGCGCCCGTGTACCCGCTGTTCCTCCTCCTTGGCCTCCTCCTGCTCCCTCCGGCGTCCTGCGCGCGGGTTGGTGCCGCAGCCACGGCAGGAGGCAGCAGGGCGCCCTCGGTGCTTCGTGCAGCCTCTCGGGGGCTCCCCGCGCTCGGCGGCGGAGCCGTCTGGCGGAGCGGATGCGGGCTCCCCTGCGGCGTCAGCCATGGGGGTAGGGGGGGAAGGAAGGACAGAGGAAGAACCAGGAAAGGAAGGGGTTCCACCACTGGAACCCAGTGGGTTCCCCCCGTGAAACTCACCGGGTTCCACCGGTGGAACCCGGCTGCCCTCCCTATCTGGGTTCCCTCCGTGGAACCCTGCTTCCCCGTCTGGGTTCCCCGCGTGGAACCCAGACTCGACCTGCGACGATTCGGCCTTCTCTCGGCGAGCGGCCTCGCGGTCTTCGACGTCCTGATAGGTCATCGCAGGCTTTGCGGGGGCCGACCGCGTGAGTCCGGGGCGGGCCTTGTTGGGGTTCTTCGGAGCAGCCTTGCGGGCTTCCAGGCGCTCCTTGAGCTCCGGCGTAGTCGGCGTGGGCGGAACCCCGAGGGGAAAGACCCGGTAGACCGCCGAGCGTCCCGCCTTGCCGACCTCCACGCGCTCGACAAGCCCTTTGGCTATCAGCTCCGTGACGATGGTGATGGCGCGTTTGTCGGTCACGCCGACCCAGGCCGCGAGGCGGGTGATGCCGGGGCGCGCGAGTCGCGTCTCGTCGTCGGCGCTGTCCGCGATCTTCATGAGGGCGAGTTTCTGGCTCTGGCTGAGCACGTCAGGCGGCAAGTAGGCCGCAGCGATCATCAGTTGGATGGACACGGTTCCCCTTGGGCGGTACAGGCGCGGCGGCAGGACGGGGTGCCCCGCCCGGTCGTTCCCGGGCGGGGCTGAGACTCACCGGAGTCGGGTCAGGCCGGCGCGATGTTGATGACCGCGGGCGTCTTCTTACCGGTCTTCCGCCGAGGGATCGCCAGTCCTGCGTCCTTGAGGTTCTTGACCATGCGGTTGACGTCCGGCGTCATCGGGACCGGGATTCCGGCGACCTCATGCAGGTCGACCATCGCCTCCACGTCGTCCTTCTCCTCGTCGTTGCCCCCGCCCCAGGAGAGCTTGTTGGGGCCGTAGATCCCCTCCGGGGATCGGTCGAGCTTCTTGCGCGCGAACTCCTTGATCCTTTTCCCCTCGCTGAAGAGCTTGTGTCCGTTCACGTAGTCGATGAGCGCCTGTTCGCGGTCAGCGTCGTTGCGGATGAGCGCCGTCTGCTCGGGCACGCCAGGAGCTGTCCCGGGCCAGCACAGAGAGCGGAACGGGCAGTAGTCGCAGATGGCGTCCAGACCGGGGCCGTTGAAGTCTCGGGGCATCTCTTCGGGGTTGCTGGTCTCGCGCACACGTTCCACCCACCACTGGGCCTCCGCCGCGCGCTGCGGGTCGAAGTCGATCTCCTGGACGTGCTCTGCGCCGGAGTCCCGGTTGATAAACCGGAAGCGAATACGACCGATGTTCAGTGGCCCCAGGCGGGACAGGTACCGCTGGCCGGGAACGTCCTCGAACCCGACCTCGAACAGCGCGCCCGCGTACAGCTGGACCTGCCGCAGCTCGGCGGCCGTGGCACCGTAGCGGAGAACGCGGTCCCACAGATAGGTGGACTTGGTCTTCACGTCCTCCACGGTGAGGACGTCGGCGGGTATCGCTGGCCTGTGGCGAGCGGGCAGGCGAGCGGCGGTCGCCGCGTCGAGCTGTACAACGTCGACATGCCCTCGGATCAGGTTGTCCTGGACGCTGCGTTCCACCAGCCACCTGTACTCCGTGCGCGCCGACTCAAGCAGCCCGTGGTGAATGAACGTTCCGAGGATCGCCGCACGCTTGTCGGGGTGATCGGTCGGTGTGATGCCGTGCAGGATGTAGGCGGCACGTCGGCCGCACACGGTGTCGGACGCGCCCAGCTGTGTCTGACGAGAGCGGGGGCGGCGGGCGTCCACGTGGTGTGCGGCATCCCAGATGGAAGGTGCGATGCCGTCAACGGTGGCTACGGACATAGGGGAGTTCTCCAAGAGGTCAGCGTGGGCGGTCACTGCTCGGCGTCCGCGTCCTGCTCGTCGGCCTTGCGCTGGGCGGCGGCACGGAGCTTGTCGGCGTCGGACAGTGGGCCCTCCCCCATCTCCCGCCGGGGGCTATCCAGTTCGGCGGCACGCTGCTCGGCAGCGGCCCGGATGGTGAGAATCTCGTCGTGGCTCAGGCGGTTCACCGGGTCTGGGACTGCCCGCCACAGCGCCTCAAGGAGCTTCTTGTCCGTCAGGCCGGCGATACGGGCGAGCCAGGGCTGCACGAGATCGCCGACGAGCGCGGGCATGATGCGCGGCTGGGACTCGACGGAACAGCCCAGCTTGTTGAAGACCAGGTCCTCGATGGTGAAGTCCCGTAGCGGCAGCGGTTTGTTCCGCTCAACGCGCATCCGCAGCGATCGAACCTTGATGACCTGCGGGTCGGCGTCACGCTTCATGCGCACCCAGCACGACGAGTCGAAGCCGAGGTCTTTCTGGGCTGAGACCTTCCACTCGCTCTTGTTCTGGATCGGCTGGCCGTTGTCGTCCGTGGCGCTGACCTGCTTGCCGCGGGCCAGCACGATGGCGATGCCGGGCAGTGTGCGCAGAAGATAGATGATCCTGTTCCACCGCTCCGTGGCGTCGTTCCACAGGTTCCGGCCGATGTCGAACGCGGCGTCCGGGTCCTCCTGGAGCAGAGCGCGGTTCTTGCGCGTCCGGCGACCGCGCTCGTAAGTCCAATTGGTGAGCATTCGCCACAGGGCAGATCCCGAGTCGATGGTGAGGACGACTGGGGGCTCTCCAGCTGCCGCCGCGCGCCTTGCCTCGGCGTGCACGGCCTCGACCTGTTCGAGAATGTCTCGGTAGGTGCCGTCGTGCTCGATGATCAGGTAGTTGGCCCCCTCGATGGCCGCGTACTCGTCGGCCGATCCCTCGTCGAGGTCGATCCAGTACATCTGGCCGATGCGGTCGCTGCTGGAGAACTGTGCGGCCGAGTAAGTCTTGCCCGCGCCCTCCTCGCCCTCGATGAGGAGCAGGGGCCAGGGGACGATCCCCGTCGGCTTACGTGTTTTCAGTTGGACTGCGGGCGGCTTTGCGGTGCCCGCCGGTGCGTTCACGATCTGGCTCCAAGAGGTCGTGGTCAGTCCGTGCGCAGCGCCCGGACTTCGAAGAGGGCTGTCCACTCCGGGTGTTCGGCCAGCAGGAGCCGTACGTACCGGGAGCGGTAGTCGTTGTTCAGCGCGAACTCGTCGCCTCGGGTCGCCGCGCCGTACTGGTAGCGCAGGAGCTCGAAGAGCATCCCGATGCCGATGCGGCCGAACCCCTTCTCCGCGCAGTCGGCGGTCATCCGGATCAGCGCCCTGAGAACCCAGGGATTGAGCGCATGGAACGCCTCGAATCGCTGCTGGATGGTCAGGCTGCCGACGTCGGCGGGGTGGCGAACGGGCTGGATGGTGCCGAACAACGGCGGCTGTTCGATCAGCAAGGCTCCCCCCTCAGAGATAGACCTGGCACATTGGAGTGTTGGAATCTATCTCTGAGCAGAGGGATTGTCGATCGACAACACCACCGAGGCCCCCTCGGCGGCCCCCTGGATCGGCACATAATCCCCCCTGAATGCATGAAGCGCACCCCTCTGGGTGCGCTTCTATTCTATATGCAATCAGGGGTTGAAGCAAGAATCGTAAGCCTCTGACCTGCGATTATTCGGCGACCTTCTTCGCCGCTTTGCCGCGCGGCACGATCCTGGATCCGGCCCCGTCGTAACTGCCCGCACGCAGGGCAGCCAAGACATTGCCGTCGATCGCCCAGTCCACTGCACGCGCTCCCGCCTGTAGCGCGGGTGCATCTGCAACGACCGGCTCCAAGAGCCAGATCGGCGATCCGGACAGGTTGTAATCAGCGGGCCGGAACCGGCCCGTGCTGATCGCCTTGCGCAGGAGCTCGCCAGACGGCAGCTGGAACAGGGCCACCAACTCGGCCTGTCCTACCAGCGGCGGGAGTTGCTCAACCTCTCTCACCCAGTAGCCCGGATCCTGTTCCTTGGCCAGACGCTCAAGCTCCGCCTGATTGAGGTGCTTGGGGCGCGGGGTCGTCTCTCCGAAACCCTTCACGAAGTGGAGGAGCCAGTACGGCGACCCGCTGATGATCTTGGCGTAGCGGTAGTCGAGGGTGTGATCCCGGCTGATCCACTGACTGACCTGGAGTGGCCTCACGTCGTACAGCGCGGCGAACTCGACCCTGCCGGCCAGGTACGGCTTCCTTCCCGCCGGCGCCTTGTCCTCTGCCACTCCATCGCCTCCAGCTCACGTCGCGTCTGCATATAGATTGTAACCAACGTGGAAGCAGAGTCCGAACCCGCCACAGAGGCGATAAGGTGGAGTCTCCAAGAGGTCGAAGACCCCCGTCGCGAGACGGGGGTCTTTTTCCATGCTGGGCTCTCGGGCTGCTCGACGTCACCTCATCGTGGGTCAGGTACGGGGCAGGGTGAGCGACGTGTTCTCGTACTTCGGCGGACGGGCGTAGCCGAGCAGCCAGCCGAACCGAGGCGACAGGTGCTCCTCGGCGAGCCGGAAAACGCCGTAGTAGGAGAAGGTGGCGACCGGGGTCAGGACTCCCGTGACGGCCGTGGTGTCGAGATCGAGTCCGTGGCGGAAGGCCACCGCAACGAGCCAGCCGACCGCGGCCGGGACGCCCGTACGCAGCAGCGAGGCGTAGAGGTTCATGGGGATTAGCTCCTTGAGATGGTGAGAGAGATCAGGCGAAGAGACGGCGCCAGGTCTCCGGGCCGGGGTAGCCGTCGGCGTCGGAGCCGGACCACTTCTGGGCGTGCTGGAAGTCGACGACGTTGAGGCGGTCTGCCTCGCCCCAGTCGCGGGACGGGCCGACGCGGTAGTGCTTGCCGTAGCCCTTGCGCACGAGCTGCTGGCCCAGCAGGAGAATCGAAGCGTTCGACTTGCCAGGGCCGAAGGCGCTTCGGCCGGGGAAGGCCGGCGGGCCCGGCTTGGGCGTCGTCGACGTGGTGGTCGGCCACTTCGGCATAGGACCCGGGTCGGTGTGCTGGTTCTCGGGCGTCTGGCCGTGGCCGTAGTGCCCGCCCTCCGTCTCCCAGGTGTGCTCGCTGCGGTTCGCCTTCCAGGTCGGGGCGCCCATCGGCCAGGTGTCCGGCACCCCCCAACTCCGGGCCCAAGCGAGGATCTTGTCCAGACCCTTGGCCGGGCTGTCCCGGACCGTCGCGTACGACTTCCCGTTCACGCGGCAGTACGGGAAGAACAGCGTCTCGACTTGGAGACACACCTTCCCGGTGCGGTTGGTTCGGGTGCCGCCGGCGGTGTCGACGACCGACTTGGCCCGGCTGTTCGCCGGATAGAACTGGGCGGTTCTGCCCGTGAAGGGATCCCAAAGCAGATGGGGCGCGACTCCCTTGCCGCCGCCGGTGAAGTACTGCACGAGCTTGTCGAATGCCACGAGATCGGCGGGCTTGGCCGCCGTGGCGTTCTTGTCCCACGTGATGTGCCAGATGACGCGTGGGTCGTACTGCGTGTCGGTGGGTGCGGTATCGCTGAGGGGGTGCCGCTCAGCTCCAGGCAGCCAGAGATCAGGCATGGCGCGTTCCTTGTTCTCCCCCGCGCCTGCTGTTCCGAGCCTACAGTCCGAGCTTGCCGGTCACGATCGCGACAATCACTCCCACCACGACCGGGGCCACGAGGGCGGTAAGAGCCAACCGCCGTACGCCACGGGCCTCCTGGCGCTCCGTCTCGCGCTCGCGCCGGATCTGGGCGATGTCGTCCTCAACGGCTTTGATCCGTACCTCGTCAGTCCGCCGGTCGGCGTCGTACTGGATCTTCGTCACCATCTCGGCGAGCCGCGCGCTGAAGGCAGCGAAGTCGGCGCGCAGGTCGTCGCGCATCTGCTGCATGGCCCGCAGCAGTTCCCACGGCGTGGGGTCCTGGCCCTGCGGCGCGCTCACCGTGCTCCCTTCGGCAGCCCCGCGCCGCTGAAGATCAGTCTATGAGCAATTTCCCTTGCGCTTGCATCAGTCCTACTGGGATTCCTCGGACCGATCCTCGCCCGCTCCAGCAATCTTGCCGCCGACGAATACCACGCTCGCCCAGAGGGCGACTGCACCGGCGGCTACCACCAACTTCATCCCTGCTCCCAGGAACTGCTTGTTCTCGCTGTCCTTCTCGGATACCCGCCCCACGTTTCGGTCGAGGCGGTCGTGGAGGGCCTCCCGCTGTGCCCAGCTGAGGTCGTCCCGACTGAGGTCGGCCTGCAAGGCGTCCCGCTGGTCCTGCGAAGCCCTGTAGAAGTGGTTCTGGCTGTTCTCGTTTGCTGCGAGAGTGGATTTGTGGGCCTCTGTGACCGCGTCGATGTCGGCCTTGCTCAGGTCCTTGAAGGCGGGGAACTGCTCGATGAGCTCGAGCCGCAACTCAGTGGCCATCTCGGGCATCGCTGCCGCGAACTTGAGCACCTTGTCCTTGGACAGGTTCCGCCAGTTCGGGATAGCCAACTTCCGCTTGACCACTGATTCGTTCACGTCACCCATTCCCTGACTCCGCTCGTCGTTCGTTGAGGCATCCCGGATAGTAGCGGTGCCCACCGACAAGCCGTGGATCGTGTCCGTTGAGCTGTGCGATCACCTGGAACCGCTGCTACCGCAGCGCCGAGCGGTTCGACATTGGTCATCAGGACGGTGATGTCTCTGGAGCAGGACATCCGCGCGGTCGATGAGGGTCAGGAATGAGCTGTTGCCCACCAGAAGTGGGTCTTGTTCGGGATGTCGTATGTGACATAGTCGGTGGCCGAGTTTGAGCTGTAAACGGCGGTGCTCGTGGGAGAAACCCTCAGAGTGTTTTCCGTGTTGAAGAAGGTGTCGCTCCGGAGGCTGTCAGGGATGCCGTTGTCCCAGTGCTGGCCGAGCCTGCCGACGCACGCGCTCAGCCAGCCCGCGTTGCGGTCCGTGTGGTTGTCGGTGGTGAGGCACAGGTCTCGCGTCCGGCTCTTCAGTTGGTGTTGGGTATAAGACGTCATCTCATTTGGCTGATTAAGCTGCCGGTCGTGGTAGGGATCGTTGAACGGCTGGTGCCGGACGAGTTGTGGGAGCTGTTTCAGCGGGTGGTGCCGGAAGCGCCATCGCGGCCTCAGGGTGGTGGCCGGCGTCGGCACGGCGACCGCGAAGTACTGGCCGCAATCGTCTTCGTGGCGACCTCTGGCTGCACGTGGCAGCAGTTGCCGACCGCCTCGTTCGGGCCGTCCGGCGCGACTGCTCACCGCCGCTTCACCGAGTGGACCAAGGCCCGGGTGTGGGCCAAACTACACCGCCTGGTCCTCGACGAGCTGGGATCCCGCGGCGAGTTGGACTGGTCCCGGTGCGCGATCGACTCGGTGAACATGCGGGCCCTGAAAAGGGGGAGCTGACAGGCCCGAATCCTGTGGACCGGGGCAAGTACGGGTCAAAGATCCACTTGATCACGGAGCGGACCGGCCTGCCCCTGTCCATCGGGATCTCGGGCGCCAACACGCACGACAGCCAGGCGCTGATCCCGCTGGTGAAGGGCATTCCTCCGATCCGCTCGCGGCGAGGACCCAGGCGACGACGGCCCCACAAACTCCACGCCGACAAGGGCTACGACTCTAACCACCTGCGGCGATGGTTAGCCGGCCGAGGCATCCGGCACCGCATCGCCCGCAAGGGCATCGAGACCTCGCAACGGCTCGGCCGTCACCGCTGGACCATCGAACGCACCATGGCCTGGCTCGCCGGATGCCGACGCCTGCACCGCCGCTACGAACGCAAGGCCGACCACTTCCTGGCTTTCACCAGCATCGCCTGCACCCTGATCTGCTATCGCAGGCTCGACAGATGAGGCAGACCAAGTAACTTCAGAGCCTGCGCAAGCCCGCGCCCCACAGAGCCGAATCCTTCATGCCCTCGGCCCGGCTGTCTGCGCTCAATGCCCTGCGCAGAAACTCCGTCATGCCGCAGTCAAAGCGCGTCCAGGTGTCATCGCCGTGGCTGAAGAGCACCACCGGCCAGTCCTCAGGATTGCCGTGGGTGAGCCAGCAGTACAGGTCAGCACTGCCATCCGCTCCCCAGGTCACCAGATCCTCGGCTGCTGCATCGACGCCCGTAGGTTCGGTGTCCACCCACGTAGCTCGCGTGTCCGCGGTGATGAACCCCATGCCGCCCTTCGGGGCGCCCGGTTCATCACAGGTCTCAGGAGTCACGATGGCAGGAACCAGCACGCCCAGATCCAGGTTCGGCAGGCCACCACCGTAGTGCGCGAGGAACTCCTTGAAGTCCGAGGGGAACACGAGCCCCCAAGCCCTTTGCACGGCCTCCCAGTCAACCAACACCCCCGCTTCGGCTGGCGGAGGTATCAAGCGGATCAGACCAGCGAGCCCAGCGCGGTCAATCATGTCCCTGCTCCATCCGCATCTGCCGAGACGACCTGTATCGGCACCCCGTGCGTCAACTGGGGCCGACACCTTATCTCGGCCAAATGAGATGGCTTCTAAGGGGAGTCGATCCAGTCCCAGTCCTGTGCATTCCAGCCCTGACACGGGGCAGTGAAGACAGCGGTGGAGCCGGCCGAGGCCGTCAGGCAGTCGCCGTTGTACTTGCTTTGGTACGTCCAGTAGGTGGGCGCAGCCGATGCCGGGGTCACGGCGCCGGTGCCGACGACGAGAGCGGCGAGTCCAGTGACGACGGCACGCAGAGCCCTTGACCGATGGTGTTTCACATGCACTCCATTCCAACGCATCCGACAGATGGTTCCAGCTGTTCGGCTGTACTAGAAGTGGCACGAGATGGAGTAACTGCCAATGCCTGCAGGTCAGTTGAGGTTGTTCAGGCTGCGTGAGCCTCGAGGCGTTCGACGATGTGGCCTCGTTCGAAGCGGGCTCCGGCGCGGACGAGGGCAACAAGGTGGGGCGCCGCTCGTAGAGACCGACTTGGTTCTTCTTCGCGCACAGCGCGGAGTGCGCCTGCTTCTCCTCGACGAAGAAGCGGGCGTGGCCGCGCTGGGCATCGGCCGTCACGGTCACCCCGACCAGGTCGAACGGGGCCAACAGACCGGCGAAGCAGGTGATTTCATCGTTCTTGTCCGGGACGCGCAGCTGTGTGACGGTCAGCCCGCCACCGGTCATGGCGGCGAGCAGATGCGCGGCCGATGTGTCACCGTGGCGGGAGCCGCGTGCGCTCTTGCCGTCCACCGCGAGGGTGTCGGCGCCGGCCGGGTCGGTGCCGAGCAGGTCGGCAAGCCTGCCGGGACAGGTGCTGTTGATGATCCGGCGGACGGTCGCCGTACTGGGCGCGACGCGGACGGCGAACACGCTGGTGGTGCGGGCGCCGAGCCGGGCGAGGGCCTCCTGCGGGGCATTCTTAGCCCGCTGGCCGATCGCGGCGAACGAACGCGCCCCGCTCAGCACGGCCGAGCATGCGATCAGCAGCACGCTCACGAACGGGTGACGTTTCCCGCCCCGGGGGCCGCAGATCGGCCAGCGTGGCCAGCCGCTGCGGCAGCCCCGGGAGTGCGCGGTGCTGACGAGAAGGCGACTTGAGAGGTCACCCGCTCCAACCGGAGCTTCGTTGTGCGCGAGACGGGCCGACCGACAGTCGTCACGCCGCCGCGAACTACGACTTCGCGGCGTCACTCGGAATTTGAAACAGCCCTGCTCATTGCGCCGCGGCGACCATCGCACTCATAAGGTCACTGCGACTTTGGAATCGCCCGGCGGCTGACGCGGTGCCGGAGATCCTCAGCGAACTGCCCTACGACACGATGACCTCGTCGAATTGCAACTTGACGGTCCCATTGATGTCGTAGCTAATGGCATGCGCATTGCGGAGACTGTAGCGTTTGACCTCGTTACTCTGGTAATCAAGAAGCACGACGCTGATGTTCTTACGCACACCAGGATTCCACGCACTGGTAAAGATGAATTCGCTGAAGGCCTGGCTGCCGGCCACGCCCCGGTACAGGGTTATCTGATTTGCGCTTAGGCCATTGGCTCCATTGAGGAACTCGACGCAGGCGCCGTCAAGGATCAACCCGAAGTTGTGCGCGGTCAAAGGATCCCCGCACGGCTTGGAGGCCGCTGCGGTGGTGGCGGGAGCGGGGGCGGCAGACGCGATGGCACTGCCGGAGAAGACGCTGAGGGTCAGCAGTGCCGTGGTGGCTGCACCGGCCAGGAGAAGGCGGCGGCCGATCGAGCGTGTCATCACAGGGTCCTCACAGTCGGAAGCGGATCGGCTGGGTAGACGGCGCAGCATCAGACCGCGTTGCAATGAGACGGTAAAATCTCCATCGGCCTTCCCTGCGTCATACGTTGTGAGAGGATTTCATCCGGCTTGGCCCCGACCGTCGAGCGACAGGGAAATCACCCGCCTCCCATCTAAGTCACGCATGCTGCGGACCGACTGACATCGCCGTGCTGCTGCGATCGTCGGGTTCGGGTACTCGCTGCGACTTCGTCATCGCGGTGGTGCTCGGTTGCGGCGACAAGGCCGTGCTGCTCCCGGTCACTGCGGCTGGCTGAACTTGGCGCTCGATATGCGCTGGCTACTATTCACGGAGACACGAGGGCCACCCCGCCGGGGAATACGCGATACCTCGGCATGCGATCCGCCCAGTCCCAAGGCCGTGGGAGGCGCGGAACGGGACTGGATTACCGTGCGTGGGCTGGTCAGGTGATGGCCTGCCCGCTGTAGTCGCCGGCGGACCCGCAGTCTTCCACCAGGAGATATGCCGTATTGCTGGTGCTGGCGGCGACGGTCCATGTCTGGGCGACCGCGCCCTGAGCGCCGGTCCAGCACAGTGCTGCCGTGACGTCGCTTCCTGTGGTGTTGGCCAGGATGGTCTGGACGGAGACGGCTGCGTTCCCTGAGGAGCCTTGAAGATTGTTGATCCGGATCTGGTCCTTGTAGATCGTTCCCGACACGGTGTTCTTCCGGATCCGATACAGGGCGTAGCTGTCGCTCGGCGCGCTGTGGAGAGCCCAGATGGAGATCCGGTAGGCGCGGCCGGTTTTGAACGTGATGGTGCCGGTGGTGATGACGGCTGTCTCTGTGCTGGAGAAGGTGACGTTCGCGGTGAGGGTTCGCTGCGCGACGAATCCGCGACCTTGGGATTTGCCGTAGACGCTGAGGTCTCGGTCGATCGTGAATCCGCTGGATGTCAGCTTGGCAGTGGACTGGGCCGATGCGGACGGCGCATCGCGAACGTGCAGCTCGATGGACGATCCGGCGGCCGAGGTATCAGCTCCGTACCCGTTGATGTAGGCAACTCCGTTGCCGCTCAGATCGTTTGCGTAAAGGTTGAAGACTGCTCCCGAAAAGCCCGGTACGTGGCTTTGCAGGAACACCCCTGTTTCCTGGCTCGAACCAGTCACCTTCGGGGCGCTCAGCGAAACGCTCGGAACTTCGTAGGTACCGGAGGAATCTGAGGCGTACCCGATGGCGGTATTGAGTTCTGCCGGTGCCGACTCATCGGCACTACCGGAATAGAACTCAATCGATCCGGTCTCCGGATTGGTGTTTCCCGGGCTGATGACAACTCGTTGTCCGCTCGCGGCAGTTTGAAGGGTGCTACCGGTGAGAACGGCTCCGTTGATCGTCTTGCCGTTGATGGCGTCGGCGTCGAGCTTGTCCGCCGTGATTGCCCCGGCCTTGATGTGGGTCGCCTCAACCGCGCCCGCCGATATCTTCGTTGCCGTCACGGCGTTGGCCGCGATCTTGTCCGAGGTGACGGTCAGTGCGTTCAGCTTGTCCGTGGTGATGGACAACGTCGCGATCTTCTCGGCCGTGATGGCCAAGGCCGCGATCTTCTCTGCGGTCACCGCTCCCGCGAGGATCTTGGGCGCGGTGACTGCGCCGTCGGCGATCTGCACGCCCGGCACCACCGGGCGGACGACTGCGTTGTCCCACAACACGGCTCCGGCGGTGGACTGGTACGTCTCCACCCAGACCGTGGCCGCGGTGGTGTTCGCCGGTGCCGTGACCGTGGCGGCAAGCCGCTGCCACGACCCGCGGGTCGGGACGTCCACCTGGGCGACGCCGAAGCCGACGGTCGCGCCCGCACCGTCCTGCCAGCGGGCGTAGAACTTGAGCGCGCCTCCCGCCCAGTCGGCGGACGCGTTGGCGTCGATGGCGAGGTAGAGCTGCTCTCCGCCCAGGACCGGCATCGACGTGAGGTTCAGGGCCCGTGTCGTGGCGGCCGTCGCCGTGGCGTCGACCCGGAGCGCCTTCGCCGAGCCGTTGCCGCCGGAGACGACGGACCATACGGTCGTGGCGATCGCCGCGGTGTAGGCGCCCTCGAACGAGGGGTCGCTGAGCACGTTCGTACCGCCCGCGACCACCAGTTTGTCCGTGGAGATCGAGGCCGCCGCGATCTCGGTCGCCGTGACCGAATTCGCGGCGATCTCACGGCTCGTGATGACATCGGCCGCGACCTTCCCAGCGATCACCGAGTCAGCCGCGAGCGCGGCGGCGGTCACCGAACCGCTCACCAGGTTGGTCGCGTCGACGATCCCGGTCTTCAGCGCCTCGATGGCAACGGCGTCGACCTGCATAACGGCCGGGGAGCCGGAGACACCCATCGAGGCGTAGTTGAGCCACAAGTAGGGGGTGATGAATCGGACGGCGTCGTGCACGGTGCCGGGTGAGCGCGGGTCGTTGTTGGGGCCGGCGGAGCCCGCGGCCGCGCGGTCCTTCAGGTAGCCGACGACCGTGACCCAGCCGTCCGTGGTCGGCAGCGATCGATACGACGCCGCGATGTAGTAGTGGCTGTTCGGGGTGTTCGCTCCGGCGCGGTTGACCAAGGTGGTCTGATCTGAGCCCACGCCGAGCACGCCGACGTAGAACGCGTCCGGGCCGGTGGCAAGTTGGGCTGTGGCCCGGATCCGGGCGCTGATCCGGTACAGGACACCGGGCTCGTACGGGACGAGGGTCGTGCCCCGGAGCCGGATGAAGCCGCGTGCCTCACCGACGTTCCGGCCGGTGGGAGCGTCCGGTACGCCGGTGAGGTGCGCCCACGTGGCGCCGCTGCCCTGGTCGGTGGTCTGCCAGGCGGCGGCCTCACCCATCGTGTCGACGAGTCGCTGACTGGTGGCGTCCGCGAGCGCGCCGCCGAGCGAGCTGAGGGTGATCGCGCCGCTCGCGACCTTGCCCAGCGTCACGGAGTTGGCGGCGAGCTTCCCGGCGAGCACCGCGCCGTCCGCGAGCGCGGTGGAGTTGACTGCCCCGAGGGCGAGCGCCGCGTCGGTGACCGCGCCGCGTGCGAGTTTGGTTTCGTCGATGATCGCGTTGACGAGGTCGTCGGGGACGGCCTGGCGGGCCTGGCCCTGCACAGCGGTCGAGGGCTCTCCGGCCGTGCCGGAGGTGTTGACCGCGATCAGGAGCACCCACAGCGGGGTGTAGGTGTCGATGGCGAGGGTGATGCTTCCGCCGGCAGCCGTGTGGAAGGCTGCCACGGGGCTGTTGGTGTCCGGTTCGGCGTCGGCCGTCGTCGACAGGTGAACCTGGACTTCGGCCAGATCGAGCGGAGCGGTCTCGGCGTCCGTCCACGTTCCGGGCCAGGTCACAGTGAGCCCGGACAGCGCGGACTCGACCACGGGCGGCGTGGGGGTGGGTGGCGGCGGTCCGTTGTGGGCGACGAAGCCGACGGTGCCGTCGTCCTGGAGACCCATGCTGCCGCGCAGGGCACCGTCCTGGTCGTAGACCTCGATCGCTCCGTCCTCGACGGACGAGTACGCCATGCGGGCGGTGCGGGTAGTGCGGGCCAGCTGCCGTTCCAGGACGGCGACGCGGGCGGCCAGGCGGGCGATGTCGCTGCTCACGCGGTGCCTCCCCCGTAGGTGAAGCGGTCTGCGCGCTGGAGCTGGATGACGGCCTGCTCGGGGGTGTCACCGGAGGCGGGCTGGATCTGCCAGCCGACGATGCGGGACCAGGCGTCGAAGTCGGTCCACTGGTCGTGGACCCGGGCCCGTACGTCGTCGCCGATCTGCCAGGAACCGAAGCGGGCCGCGGGGTGGTCGCGGACGGTGATCTCGGTGACTTCGCCGATGACCTGGCGGGAGATGCGTTCCGTACGGGCGCGCGCGGCCAGCCTGTCGTTCGCCTTCTCCTCCGGTACTTCGAGCAGGTGCTCCAGGCGTAGCCGGCCGTCCCGTACGGCGTCGACGGCGCGGCGGCGGTTGCGGCCCTCGCCGGCGCCGAGCGCAATGACGACCTGGGCGAGGTTGTCGGCGTCGTACTCGACCGGGACCGCCTTGACGACGTTCACGCCGGACTCGAAGTGGATGTCCGTGCGGCGGCGGCCGAGGCGGGGCCAGCCGACACGGATGTGGCCCTGCGGGGTTCCGCTCTGCCAGGCGACGTCCTCGGTCCACTCGGGTCCGCCTTCGACGGCGACCATGTCTGCGATGACGTCGCCGAGCGAGGGGGTGTCCCACCAGTCGATCCGGTAGGGGTCCTCGGGTGTGCCGACGGTGACCTTGGAAGTGGTGCCGTCGACCTGAATGCCGAGCTGTCCGTCAGGTTGCTCCTGGCAATACGCCCACACGTCGCGGATGACTCTGCATGGGTCCGCGTAGGTATAGGGGCCGCGGGCGTTGAGCTGTCCGTGGAGGTCGTAACGGCGGTATGGGTACGAGCCCCACCCGGAGGCCTCGATGTTCAGCTGCTGGCCCTCGGGGTCGGCCCGCCAGATCAGGCCGCCCCACAGCAGTCGCCCGTCGCGCTCAACAAAAATTTTGGTGTTCCCCGGGGCGAGCTGAGAGCGGACCAACTGGGCGAGGCGGGGTTCAACAGTTCCGACGAGGCCGCCGGTCGCGGACAGCGCGGGCCCGAACTCGACGCCGCTCAGCGGGAGGTCCCAGGCCAGGACCTTGTTGGTGAGTGCGTCGGTGGTGAGGTAGCGGTACGACGGCGTTGACATCGGGCGCGTCCTTGATCTCCCCCGCGCCGGGATGGGTTCATGGCACAGCTCGTCGTGTCAGAGGACGCCTTCGGTGAACTCGACGTCGGCGATGATCGAGGTGGAGCTGTCGACCCCCAGGTCACCTGTTTCTGACTTGGACATGTAGGTCTGAAGCGAGAGAGTCTGGGTGGTGCCGCGCTGCGCCGCGCTGATGGTGATGTTGTCCGCCACGACGATGGTCTGCCGCCGGGTGCCTGAACCCTGGTCATCGTCGATGGCGGTGTTATCTCCGAGGTCAGCGCCCAACTTCGTTTGCATGGAGGCGAACACGTCAGCCCGTGCCATACGAAGTCCGGCAATGGTGATGACGGCCTTGGCCGACACGGCCCAGGCAGGAATGGGCACCGACCAACTGGCCGAAGTGGGCCAGGCATGCCATTTGTTGTCCTGATACTTCAGCTCACTCAGCGTTGATGGGAAGGCTGTGTATAGCCGTCGGTCGCGCCGAGGGTTCGCGATCTGCCGCAGGTCCACAACCATCGCGTTGGTGACCGTGGCCGTGTTCGCCGGAAGATTCAGTCGGGCCAACGGAATCGCCGTCATTCCGGACGGGACCGTCTTCGTCGTGGCGGATACGCCGGACACGACGTGGAAGTAGCCGATCTCGTCGGCCGCCGGATTCCGGTTTCCTTCGTAGTCCGGGTCCTCGACTCGCAAGCAGATCAGGTCCGATCGAGCCGAGGAGCCCGTCGGGGCGATCGGCACGATGGCATCGCCCACGTTGTACTGGGTGTAGGAGCCCTGGCCCCAGGCCGCTCCCCCCACCACGGCCGAGCCATCGCCGACACGCACGCCGGCGCCGGGGGTGGCCCACTCCCTGACCTTCAGGTCATTTCCTTCGGTTACGCCCGAATTCCCGCGAGCGAGGTCGCGGATCATCATGCGGAAGGCGCGGGCCGGGTGGGTGCCACCATGGGTCAGCATGGGCGGCTGGATCAGTGCCATCTGGTAGTGCTCTCCTTACAGGGCTGTGTAGGCGTCGCGCCACGACACCGTGAGACGGGTCGAGTTGGTGTAGTCCGCGCCGGTCCACCGGACTTCGCTGGTCCGACGGGGCGGGATCTGAAAGAGGTCCAGCCGGGATGCGGCAGACAGGGCGTAGGCGGCGTTACCGCCGTTGCGCAGCACCCAGCGCGTTCCGGGACGGGTGTCGATCTGAAGGATGTCGCTCTCGCCCAGAGCCAGCGCGAGGTCGAGAACACGGCCCGTCTCCGTGATCCAGATGCGGGGATTCACGACCGGGCCCCTGATCGTCAAGGAGGGCCAGGCAGCCAAATCACCGGAGTTGGTGACCCAGCCGGGCCGCTCCTGAGGATTGGCCACGCCGGTCGTAATCGGCGCGGTTACCGGAGTGGTGAAGCCCTCCTCGTCGAAGTCGCGGGCGAGGGGTAGCGTGGTCTGCTGCTCGGTGTCGTCGTGCCACTCGGGGGTGGTCGCGGTGAACTCCAAGGTGATCGGGATCCAGCCGTAGATGGCCTGCGCCATGGACACGGCCTCGACTCGGCGGACCCTGCCGTAGAGCCGCTTGGTGTTGGTACGGCCGGGCCACCACAGCCGCAGGGTCTGCACGGCACCCGCGCTTTTCCGGGTCGCCGGGTCGGCTGCGGCCTGGTCGAGTGCGGCGAGCGCGTCGACGGCGGCTTGCGGGTCGCCCGGTGTCCGGATGCCGGCCTCAATCGTCACCGTGCGAGGGCTGTAGTAGTCCACCCCGGGGAACGAGCCGTCGTCCGTAGGCAACTCGACGTCTTGGGCACGGACTTCTGGTGTCCCCAGACCGGTGATGTCGCTGACCGGGTACGGAGTACCGGGGCCCATCAGGACGCCCGCGAAGTCGACCTGCCACTCCTGATTGATCACCGCCATCAGATACGGCCTCCTCGCTGGGCATTCCGCAGCCGCCTCATGATCTCCGTGCCGACCCGGTCCGCTGCCTTGGCGTCGGCACCGCCGTTGACGGTCACGGGCATGGATCCGACGAGGGCGGCGGGCCGCTCGTCGCGGACGACGACGACTTGGACCGGGGCGGGCCGGGCGTCGACGAGCCGCATGGCTGGTGGGGCGGCGCCGCTGGCCAGGCGCATCCCGAAGCGTGTGGCGACGTCGTGCAGGACTGCGAGGGCGCTGCTGCGCTTCGTCGCGCCGAGCGGGATGAATGCCTCTCCGCCGGTGCTCGGTTCGGCGAACTTGATCAGGCCCCCGGAGGTGGCGTAGAGGCCAGGCGTGAGGATGCCGCCGTTGGCGTACGACAGTCCCTTGTTCGCACGGCTCAGGTCGGAAAAGAACTTGGCGCCCTTCGAGCCCAGCGCGCTCTTGAGCCGGGACAGGCCGAGGTTGGCGATCTCGATGATGTGGTCCTCATCGAGCCCGGTGGCGTCGGCCACCGCGTGCAACCCGGTCGTCTTGCTCTTGATCGCGCCGATGATCGCGACCAGATCCGGCAGGTCGTCACTGGGCACGGTCTTGTCGGCGCTGCGGGCGGCGTCGTTCGCCGCCTTCGCCTTCTTCTTGTCCTTCACGGCCTGGGCGGCGAGTTCGGCCGCGTCCTGGTCACCCTGCTCGGCCAGGCGCTTGGCGAGGTCGCCGAAGCCGCTGGCCGCGAGCTTCGCCAAGTTCTTCTCGAAGACGGTCTGGTCCTTCACCGCTTGGCGGAGCTGCCCGGTGTACTCGCCTAGGCTCGCCTTCGACGCGGCGGCCAGCTCCCGCAGGTCTTTCGCCATGGACCGCACGTAGCGCGAGCTGCCGGTCGCCATCTTGCGAGTGAGCGACACCCCTTCCTCGCCCATCTCCGCGAGGGCGTCTGCCACGTCCTGGCCAGCGCGGCGAGCCACTGTGTCGAGGTCGCGACGCCACCGCTTCGCGGTCGCCACCGAGGAGTGCAGCTTCTTCGCGAACAGCGCGAGGCTGAAGTTGCCCTTCTTGTCCTGTGAATCGCTGGCGATTCCGGACAGGGAGTACAGCGACTGAGGCTGGTAGGTGAAGCCCGACAGACCGCCGTCGGCGTGGTAGGTGACCTCCCCGCCGAAGCGGCTGGCGACCTCCTCCAAGATCCGCTTCGATCGGGCCCGTTTCGCTCCGGCCAGCGGGATGTACGCCTCTCCTTGGGTTTCGGGCTCGGCCCACACGCGCCACGCGCCGGCGGGAGCGATCTGCGCCGTGTGTTCCTCACGGCGGGATCGGACCCCGCCGTCGGCGTAGAAGTCGATCAGTCCGCCGTTAGCCTGCTTCTTCGGAGCTTGGATCGAATCGGGGACACCGTTGCCGTCCTTGTCCCACGACGTGGGCTGCGGCTTGGCGAAGAACGGGATGGTGATTGCAGCGGGCTTGTTGACGGTCACGGTGATGGTCTTCGTCCCGGGGATGCGCCCCACGGACGCGCCGATGCCGTCGAGTTGTGTTTGAACCGCTGCCATGTCGCCGGAGAGAAGGGCGCTGGTGAGGGCCGAGGCCGCCGCCGTTCCCTTCTGCTGGGCCACCGCGACGATGAGGCTGAGCATCCCGGACCATTCGGAGTTCGACTGGACGCCAGCCGCCTTGAATGCTCCTATGACACCGCTCAGATCGGGTGCCTTGATCGGCAGGTCTGCTCCGTACAAGGCGTTGAGCTGCGAGCGGATCTCTCCGATGTCTCCCTTGAGGAAGGACTGCGCCAGCGAAGTCGACGCCTCCTTGCCGTACTTGGCCGACACGTCGGCCAAGAGGTTCATGCCCTGTTCGAGTTGCGCGGCGGCGGACTTGGGCAGCTTCTTCGCCGCTGTCTCCATGTCTGCCACGGTCATGTCCTGCATGACGCGGGCCAGCTTGCCGGGGTCGTTGGTGGCCGCCGCGTCAGCCCATGCCTCAGCGACCTTCTTCCCGTACTTCGCCGAGATGGCGGGCAACTGCTCCAGGCCGGCGCGGAAGGCCGGGGTCGAGCGGGCGGACGATTCCTGGATGATCGCTTCGAGTTCGTCGGCGACCTTGCCCTTGCCCTTCTGGAGCTGCTTGACCAGCTCATCCAGGATCGGGGCGGAGTCGGGGCCGAGGTCGGAGAAGTGGTCGGCAAGGTCGAGGTGTCCCGCGGCCGCCAGCTCGCCCAGGTTCTTCTGGAACTCGCGCTGCGCCTTGAGCTGCTTGCGCAGCTCCGTGACGTAGTCCGACAGGGAAGCCTTCGAGGCGTCGGCGGACCGGCCCGCTTTGCGGTTGGCCTCGGCGACCTTGTCCTGAGCGGCCTTCCACGCCTTCGCCGGGTCAACGATCGAGGCGAGAGACTTGCTCATCGCCTCCATCTGATCGGTGAACTGCGGCGATCCGTTCTTGTCCGTCGGCAGCAACTGCGTCAGGTCCCAGGCCCCGAGCATTTCGCGACGATTGTTCTTGATCTTGTTGTTGACGATCGCCATGTTCGCGGCAAGCTGGCTTTCCTGCTTGACCGCGTTGCTCCAGATCCTGTGCTGCTTGTCCAAGACCTTCTTGGCTGCATCCCACTCCGGATCGGGCGCGTATGAGCCGATGTCCCAGGTCAGCGCCTTCTGAGTGTCCAGATCCTCCTTGAGCTTCTTGAGCTTCGCGCCGCCCGACGTGATCGCGTCGATGGCGGTCACTACGTCAATCCCGGCGTCCTTGAGCTTCTTGACGTCGTCGCTATTCGTGAGCTGTTCGGTGAGGGTGCGCAGCCCTGCTCCTTGCTCGCCCTCCTCCCTCTCCTTGCGCAGGGCGTCGACCAATTCTTCGGTCGCGGCCTTCGCCTTCTGCTTGCTGGCCGAGTAGGCGGCGTACACGCCAATGCCGATCGTCATCAGCGCCGTCAGACCGGCCACCGCGATGCCAGCTCCGCTGAGGACGGCGGGGAGGGCGGAGCCCCCGGCCCGCGCCGCGGCGAGTTCGGTCCGGAAGACGGTGAGCTGTGCGCCGAACCGCAGGAAAGCCGCCTTGGCGAGGAGAGCCGCAGCCGACAGGGCCAGCACGACGCCCATGACGGACTTCACCGGGCCGGGCAGATCGTTGATCGCCCCGGCCAGCACATTCAAGTACTCCCCGACTCCTTGCAGGGCGGGCAGCAGCACGCGCGCCATGTCGATGCCGAGCGCCTGGGCCTGGTTCTGGAACAGACTCCACTGGCCCGCGGTGGTATCCATCTGGATCGCGTACGCCTTCTGCGTCGCGCCGGCGCGCTCGACCTCCTGGCTGATGCCCTGGTAGGTCGCGGCGTAGTTCTCTCCGTCGGCGGCCGAGAGGGCGAGGGCGGCGCGGACCGCTCGGATGTCGCGCAGAAGCGGAACCAACTGGTCTGCGCTTCCGCCGGTGGCGTTGCGCACCTTCTGCATGACGACGTACAGGCCGTCCTGCTGGAGGGCGGCGGCAGCCGACTCGTACCCGAAGCCCTTGATCATGTTGGACAGTTCTTGGGTGGGCTTCATCATGCGCGTCAGCAGCATGTTCAGTGCCGTGACGCCCTCGGCGGCCGGGATGCCCGAGAGGGTGACCGCAGCGAGCGCCGAGCTGATGTCCTCGAACTTCACGCCCGCCGCAGCGGCCATCGGGACGACGTCACCGAGTTGCTGTGCCAGCTCGTCGAACGACACAACGCCGTAGTTGACGGTCTGGAACATGACGTCCATGACGTCGCTGGCCTGCGAGGCGTCCATCCCGTACGCCTTGAGGACGCCGAGCAGGGCGCGGGCGGACGTCTCGGTCGTCGTCAGGCCGGCGGCGGCACCGCGGGCAGCCACGCGCAGGATCGTCATGGCGTCAGCGCCGTCGAAGCCGGTCGAGACGACCTGGTACAGCCCCTCGGCAAGCTGGGCAGCGGACTGCGGGAGCTGGGTGCTCAGCTCAACGATCTGGTCCGTGAAGTGGCTGATGTTGGTGCTGTTGATCTCTTTCGAGATCGTCATGACGTTCGCCATGTGCTTCTCAAGCTCGATGGCGCTTCGAACGCCCATGACGAACGCGCCGCCGAGAGCGACGCCCATCACGGTGAATCCCGTGGTCATCGCACGGCGGGTCCGTTCCGATCGAGCCGCGAGCGCGTTGAGGTCACCGTCGACTCGGCGGATCTGCCCACCAAACGCGGTGACCTGGCCTGCCGCCGTGCGCAGACCTCCGACCAGGCCGGTGACGCCAGCCTGAACCTGGACGTAGAGGGTGTAGGCCCCAGCCACTGGCTAAGCCTTCTTTCTGGGCCGAAGCCCGACCTTCACCCCACGCCCCTCCGGACCTTCCGGGACCTGTTCCTGCTCCATGGCGATCAGCTCGCAGCCGACGCATCGGTGTGTCTCAGTGACGTATGCGAAGCGGTCGCCACCCGCCTGCTCGTCCCACTCCTCCGGCCTGGTCCCGCACGACTCGCACACCGTTCGCGAGAAGCCGAGGTAGGCGATGGCCTTTGCACGGTCGAGCGCCGACCACCGCCCGTCTCCCGCCCCAGTGAACTGCGAGTGCGGGATGCCGTACGAGGCGCAGACCTCCATCTCGGCACGGAAGCCCGGGTCGGAGGTCAGCCTTTTCCCAGGTCCGCCCTCAGCGTCTGGTTGACCAGGAGCGCGCAGGTGAACAGGGCCTTCGCCTCGGAGTCAGGCCACGCGTCGAGGAGTTCCTGCGCCTCCTGCTCGCTCATTCCGGGGACCTCATCCCCGGCTTCATCCCGCTCGATGTGGCATGCGGCGATCAAGGCGGCGGGATACGTCTCGACGTTGTACTCCATGCCCTGGTCTGCCTGGGCCTCCGTCGGCGGATGATCACGGAGGAGCTGTTCCCAGGCCGGGCGCGGCAGGGCTCGGAAGGTCAGGACGACCGTCGCGTCCTCCAGGACCTGTTCGGCGGCGTCGAGTCGCAGTTGTGCGGCGACGACTTCCGGCTGGCCGACCGTCCATTCATCGCGGTCGGCCTCCGAGAGCCCTTGCTCGATGGACTGCCCGCGGGCGCTCGTGCGTGCCTTGGCCAGTTCCAACGCGGCGTCGGTGGCGTTCTTCTTCGCCCCGTCGTCGTCGCACAGCCGAAGGCTGCGCTCGGGCAGCTTGCGCGCCTTGAGCCGCGCCATCTTCGCCGACCAGTGGGCGTCGCGGGCGACGGCGGCGGCCGGGGGTTCGGATATCGCTGTGGTGGTCATGTCGCAGCTCCGGCTCAGATGGTCTTCGCCGGCACGGCGGCGTCGAGAGTGGGCTCGTCGGTGATGCCGAAGGTGACCTTGAACTTCGCCGGTTCCGACGCGGTGCTGTACGAGGGGCTGCGGCTGCCGACGCGGATGGGGAACACGTCGAGCGACTTGGACTGCGGCACGTCGCCCTTGCGCAGGATGGCGATGAACCCGACGACGCCCTTGGACAGCAGGGTCTCGATCTCGTCGCTGACCCTGTCCTCGTAGAACGTCAGCGAGCTGTTGTCCGCCTTGTCCTCGCCGGGGATGGTGGTGGCGAACGTCGACCCCATGTCCGGGGTGTCGATCGGGGTGTTCTCCAGCGACCAGCCTTCGACGTCGGAGATGGTGTCCGACAGGTTCGTGGCGTTCGTGGGCCCGAGTTCGGCGCGGGTGGGAATGTTGTCATCGGAGGCGATCTTCTGCAGGAAGTAGAAGAGGGTGGTGCCTCGGCGCATGAAACGCTGCTGCGTGGTTGACACGCGACTCTCACTCTCCGGGGACGCTGACGGCCCCGGAATACGGCAGGCCCGTCCCCAACAGATCAAGCTGGGAGTCGGCCCGTACCGAGTGGTCGGGCGTCCGCGATGGGCCTCCGCGGTGAGGTGCGGCGGTCAGCCGAGGGTGGTGACCTCGATCGCGAACCGCTGAACGTAACTGTATACGCCGCTGGCGACAGTCACGCCTTCCTCTTTGTCCAGCTCACGGGACATGACCACGTAGCCGGTGGCGTTGATCGGGTAGGTATAGCCGAGCGTGGTCCGGGCCAGCATTCCCGCGCGGACCTTGTCTGCCATCCACTCCGCCTGCTCGGCGGTGGTGGCAACTGACGTGACCTGATAGACGATTCGGGCGTCCGCGCTGGCGTCTCCGAAGGGTGGCCCGTCGCTCGTCGAGCCGACGGGGTAGAGCACGCTGTAGGGGGTGGCCGCGCCGGTGGGCAGACTGCTGGAAGTGGGAGCCGTCCCGTACCCGCAGGACCGGCCGGTGGCGCTGGCGAGCATCGCTTGGACCGCGAGGCTGAGCACTCGCCCGGACACTGCCATCAGTCCCCCACCGCCGCTCCGATTGCGGCCAGGAAGGCGGGACGGATCTGCTCGACGGCCGGACCCACGTGCGGGTAAGGCGGCTGGTTGTAGATCCGCCCCAGGCTGTCGGCCCCGACGAAGCCGTACTCCAGGCGCCTGCTCTGAGGCTTGTTGGTGCCGACGATCGCCTCAACGTTCAGGCCGCTCGTGCTGAACTCATGGGTCCACGAGCGACGGTAGTCACCCGTCGGTGCGTTCGGTCCTGGCCGACCGCTCGCGTTGGCCTTGATGGCGGTTTCGAGCAGCATGGCGTAGTGCTGCACGACGCTGGACACCGCTGGCAGCGCGGCGGCGGCGCGGGCGTTCAACAGCGCCGCGATCTGCGGTGCGTTGCTGTACGCGCCCGCCGAAGGGTGAGCGTTCGGATGCGGGTTGCGTGGGGATGCCATCAGCTCGTCTCCTGGGCTTGGCCGAACTCTCCCCGTGCCCACTGCTGGAGTTGTGCCAGTACGGCCTTGGTAAAGCCGTGCGGGCCGCCGTCCATGTCCGGGCGGGCGAGCGCCGCCTTCTCCAGCAGCCCTGCGTCGATGACCGCGAGAAAGTGGGCGGCTGCCGGTCCCGGCTCGTACGGCACCCCTACGGCGACCCTCGCGTGTCCGTCGAAGTCGGGGCTGGTCCTGCCCTGCGCGAACTGAATTACCAAGTCCGCTGCCTTGCCCGCCTGTTGATGAAGCGTGTAGCCGGATACGACGCGTGAGTAGTCGGTTCCGTCTATGAGTATCGAAGCCTTGCTGCCGTCCGCCGTGACGCTGACCTGCTGAAGCTCGGCGGCCGGAGTGTCCGTGATCTCCATACGTCGAGCGTAGGACGGTTCTCGGACACTCCGATTCGCCTCACGACGGCGGCGTGATCTCGTCCAGCCGCGTCACGCGCACCAGCTCCACGGTCGACGCTTCGGCCGGGTCGAGGACCTGCCAGACACGACCGCCCGTTGCCGCGCTGCCCGAGTGCGCGACCGTGACCTCGACCCGGTCATACCGGGCTGGCACTGGCGCACTGAGCGGTGTCAGCAGCCGGTACCAGGAGACCGTGTCGTCAAGCCACTGCTTGCCGACGATCCCCTCCGCGGTCACCTGGCCGTGACCGGACAGCATGGCTCCCGGACCCTCGTAGACCAGGTCGGCAGGCACCTCTCCGAGGAGCCCCGTGGCGGGGTCGAGGGCCGGCGTGCCGGTAGGCCGGGTGACCCTCACCGTGTCGAGAAGGAGCTTGGCTTCCAGCTCCTTGCGTACTTCCTCCGGGTCGATGACGGTGGTCACCTCACGCTCCTGCCGCCTGCGTGTTCTGGTCCAGCCACGTAGTACGCACGATGCTCAGGGTGGAGGTCTCCCCGATGTCGATCACGCGCCAGGTCCGGCCGATGGCCGACTCGTCTTCGGCCTCTACGACGGCCACGGTGTCCTCCCGCGAGGCGACCGGCGCCGACAGCGGAGTAAGCAGTCGGTAGCGGGACGGGGTGTCGTCCACGTATGCCTGTCCGGCGAGGTGCAGGACTACGGAGGGACCACCGGTGGGGAAGATCGCACCCGGGCCTTCGTAGATGGTGACGGGCGGACCGGGCTCATACTGTCCCGTGTCCGGGTTGAATACCGGCTCGCCAGGCCGGTAGATACGGATCTTGTTGGTGAGGATCTTCTTCTCGACGATCGCGCTGACGGCCCCCAGAGTCAGCCCTTCAGTGGGTGTACTCATGCCACCGACCCTACTGGGCAAAGTCAGCGACTCTGTTCGACAGCCTGTGACTTGCTCGGCGGATGCGCTGGGGCCGCTAGGGCAGGGCAGCCGAGATTCGATTTCGGCCAGAAGGCGTGACGCGGGACAGCCGTATGCCAGGCATACCTTTACCAAAACGGTCGTCGTCGGTTCGGTCACGGCTCGCTCGATCCGTGAAAGCGTCGAACGGCTGACTCCTGTCCGCCGTTCCAAGTCGTACACCGACCAACCACGCTGCTCCCGGAGAAGGACGAGAGAGCGTGCCAAGTCCGCCTTGAAGCGATTGACGTAGCTCTCGTTCATTCCTCCGCCGTCACCAGACACCGCTACCTCATGCTTCTTCGGCGATTCAGAGCAGCCGTTACGAGTCGACGATGAGGGGTTGCCGGCCTTCGAGTCGGCCAGACCAGTACCGCTCATTGCTGCCTCGTGCAGCTCGGACGGCGATGCCGAGCCGTTGGGCGATGTTGCTGCGGTCACGGAGGCTGAGGGCTCCCTGAATGGTGACGGTGCGCGTCGTTGCGTCCCAGTCGAAGACGGGAAGCGTGGGCACGCCGAGCCACACGAGCTGGTTCCGGATGGCGTCGGCAGTGACCGGGGGCGGGGAGGCGGTGGCGCAGCGTTCGCGCTGACTGGCCGGGCAGTGGTTGGCCGTGCAGGTGGGCGTGGCGTGGACATGGTGGTTGTCCGGCCGCCGCAGAACGTGAGCGAGGGCGCAGGAGTTCGTCTGATAGATGGGGTGGTCGGGATACCGGAGCGGCAGGGTGTCCAGCAGGTCCCAGGTCTCGCGCGGCCATACGGCGTCGGCCGACTCCAGGGGCAGGTTCTCGTCGCTCAGTGCGGGCCAGAGGTCAGCCATCTGCTGCCGGGAACCGCGCTTGACTTTGAGGCCGACAGCTACGGAACAGGTGGAGTAGCGGGCGGCCCAGTCCAGGACATAAGTGATCGTCTCAGGGGCGGCGTTCGCGTGGATGAGCGGGCGCCAGTAGTGGATGACGGGGATCCCGTGTTCGCTCAGACGCGGGAAGTTGGCGCGGAGTGCCTCGTGGTCGATGCCGCGTTCGATGTCAGGGCCGAGCCCGGAGTAGCTGAGGTACACGATCACGGGGATGCCGGCCGCCCGCGCCGTGAGGACGGCATCTATGACGTCTTGGGTGACGGCGCACTTCGTGATCAGGCACACCGGGTTGCGTACGCCCCTGGCGACCAGTTCACCGAGGAGGCCGACAAGATGGGCGCGGTTGCGTGGGGTGGCGAGGGCATCGGTGCAGGTGTAGAGGGCAAGGACGGCTTGCCGGTAGTAGTAGGGGCTCGACAGGAGCAGGTCGACGGTCCGCTGGGGGGTGGCCAGTTGAGCTGGCTTGACGCGCGTTTGACCGCGGTCGAGGAGGTAGCAGTAGTCGCAGACCTTGGGGCAGCCCTGATCCGGATTGATCGCGAGCCAGGTGTCGTGCTGGTCGATGACGGGCTCCCACACCCGCTGTGGGGGTAGGAGAGGTAAGGCATTTCGCACGGACGGGTCCTCTTCGGCCGGGGTGCCGCCCGTCCGGCTGTGGGCGGGCGGCACGGACTTGTCAGGCGGGTTGGGTGGTGATGTTGGCGCCGACTGCGGTGAGCTTGGCGACGGGTTCCTCGTAGCCGCGTTCGAGGTAGCGGGTGCCGCTGATGGTGCTCGTGCCGTCCGCGACGAGAGCGGCGAGGACGTAGCCGAAGCCGGCGCGCAGGTCGGGGATGACGAGGTCGGCGGCTTTTAGCGGGGTCGGCCCGGTGATTTTGGCAGTGTGCTGGAAGTCCCGGTTGTGCCATCGGCAGGCGGCGGCTCCCAGGCACCGGGTGGTCAGCTCGATGCCGGCGCCCATGGAATCGCTGAGCTGCTGGGCGTAGCCGAACCGGTCTTCGTAGATCGTCTCGTGGACGACGGAAGTGCCGGTCGCCTGGGTGAGCAGGACCGTCATCGGCTGCTGCCAGTCGGTCATGAAGCCGGGATGGACGCCGGTCTCGACGTCGGTGGCGGTCAGCGGCCGGGCCCGGAAGAACTCCAGGCCGTGCTCCGTCTCGTTGAACTCGCCGCCGACGTGGCGCAGGACGTTGAGAAAGGTGATCAGGTGATCCTGGCGTGCGCCGCGTACCTCGATGCGGCCGTCGGTGGCGACTGCTGCCGCGGCGAAGGAGGCGATCTCGATGCGGTCGGCCACGGTGTGGTGCTCGACGCCGCGGAGTTCGTTGACGCCGGAGACGGTGAGCGTGCGGTCGGTGTCGATGGTGATCAGAGCGCCCATCTTCTGAAGCATCAGCACCAGGTCGACGATCTCGGGCTCGACGGCCGCGTTGGAGATGACGGTTGTGCCCTTGGCGAGGACGGCCGCCAGGAGCAGGTTCTCGGTGGCGCCGACCGAGGGAAACGGCAGGCGGACGTGTGCCCCGGTGAGCCGGTCGGCAGTCACTTTGACGGAGCCGGGCCGGTCCACGATGTCAGCGCCCATCTGGGCGAGACCTCGGAGGTGGAAGTCGATGGGCCGTTTGCCGATGGTGCAGCCACCGGGAAGTGGGACGACGGTTTCGCCGCGCCGGTGGAGCAGGGGTCCCATCATGAGGATCGGGATCCGGTTGACGCCGGAGTACATGGAGGACAGCGAGGTGCTGGTCACCTCGGGGGTGTGGACGCGGACGGTGTGCTCGCCGAGCCAGGACACCTGGGTGCCCAGCTCGGCGAGCATGCCGAGGACGAGGTCGACCTCGAGGATGCGGGGCACGCCATGGAGTACGCAGGGTTCGCCGGTCAGCAGGGTGGCGACAAGTTCCTTGGTCACGGCGTTCTTCGCGCCGGAGGCTTCGACCGTGCCGTGAAGCGGTACTCCGCCGGTGATGCGGTAGGTGTGCCGGTCGGCGGCCATGGGCTGCTCCTGCGAGGTCAAGCTATGCATGCGGCGACGTTCCCTATCCCAGTTAGTGAGTGTTTTGGGACGGAATATCACTATGGATCTAGATCAAATCCCGTCCCATGAGATATGACGATACTGGTGTGGTCACGGTTGCACCGCCGCGCCCCGCCTCTCGGGCCGGAACACCCGGTTGGGGTAGACAGCTCCGCCAGTGAGTTGGGGCTGCAACAGCGCGGTCCGCGCGGTCTCCTCCAGGCGCAGCATCAGGTCGACGGTCTCCTCCAGCTGTCGGCCGACGGTGAACGCACCGTGCCGGTAGAGGGTGAAGGCCAGGCCGTGACGTTGCAGTTCGTCGGCGCGAGGCGCGATGACCTTCTCCAGCTGCGGCCGGTACTCCAGAAGGCTGACGGCGGCGACGTCGGGGCGGTTCACCATGCCCTCCGGCAAGTCCAGCGGGATGGGGTTGGCGACGAATTCGGCCTTCACGGCACTGTCGTCCGCGAGGAGACAGGGGATGTCACCGAAGGTGTCGGCTCGGTTGGTCACGCTCGGCACGGGCAGGCCCAGGGACGCGTAGACCAGGCTGTAGGGGGCGTGGGTGTGCACGATGGCCCCGGCGCGGGGCAGCATCCGGTACAGGTCCAGGTGCACCGGAGTGCCGGATGCGCCCAGGCCGCCGGTCTGCTCGATGATCGCCCCGTCGGGGGCCAGGACGATGAAGTCGCGGGGGCTGACCTTCCAGCGGTCGAACGCCAGTCGGGTGCAGGACAGCAGAATGTTCCCGTCCGGCATGCGTACCGACACGGCGCCTCCGGCCGGGTTGAGCAGCTGCCAGGCGACCATGTCCTCGATCACGCTGACGAGGTGTCTGCGTACGGTTTCGTACCTCATGACGGTCCTTCCAAGGGGGTGGTGATCCGGCTTCCGGACTGCGGCCCGGACACCCGGCTGTTGGCGGGGATCCATACCGTGGCGACGGTGGTGCTCGGGGCAAGGACCGATCGAGCGTTGATGACGGAGCCCGGGCCGACGGTGACCCGTGCGCCGGCGCGGACGCCGTCGCCGATCACCGCTGACCATTTCGGTTCGCCGGTACTCATCCGTCGGCCATCCGGCAGGGCGAAGCTGATGGGCTTGTCTGGGCGGAGCATGTCGTCGTTGGTCATCACGCAGGCCGCGGTGAGCAGGTCTGCGGAGAAGTAGCAGCCGCGGCCAATGACGCAACAGCCCACGGTCGCCCGGTGGGACAGGATGCTGTGTTCGCCGACCAGGCTGCGGGAGATCTCGCACCCGTATCCGATGTGCACGTGGGATGAGATCACTGTCCGCCCGCGCACGGTCGAGTACTCGTGGATGCGCACGCCCGGACCGATCACCACGTCGTCGGCCACGTTCGCCAGCGGGGAGACGTAGGCGTCGGGATGGATGCGCGGCCGGTGGCCGAGCGAGGCGCACACCAGTTCGTACACAGCGCCGGACACGTCGCCGATGGACGCGATGGGTTGCTCGTCCAGGACGCCGGCACCCAGTTCCTTCAGGAACGGGTCGTCGGCGAGGCGCAGCACATCGCCGAGCAGGGGGCCGGCCTCGTTCACCGGGCGGGCTCGAGTGCGCGGGCGGCGGGGCGCTGGCCCATTACCAGCGTCAGGTACTGGGCGGCACAGCGGCCCGGGGTGTACCAGGCTTCAGCCAGAGCGCGGGCGGCGCTGCCCATCCTCGTCAGCGAGGCGCGGTCCAGAAGCGCGTCGGTGAGGGCGGCCACGAGGTCGCCGGGGTCGTCCGGGTCGTAGACCATGCCGGTCAGAGCATCGATGACGAGTTCGGGGCTGGCTCCGGCGTTGGGCACGAGGGCGGGTATCGCTGCACCGGCGGCGTCGATGACAGCGCGTCCGAAGCCTTCCTGAACCGAGGCGGTGGCCAGCAGGTCGTACCCGGCCAGTCGCCGGGGCAGGTCATCGGTGTACCCGAGGAACTGCACCGGCGCTCCGAGTTCGCGCACCAGGCCTTCCAGTTCACTCTGTTGGGAGCCTGCTTCGCCGAACACGTCCAGACGCACCGCGGTGGACAGACGTGGGTCGGCGACCGCCCGCACCAGGTGTTCCGTGCGCTTCCAGGGCACCGTGCGGGCGACTGCAGCGACGAGTAGCCGGCCCGTGCCGGGTCTGGTGCGGTCGGGGACTTCGGCCGGGATGGCGACACCGTTGTGGATGGTGCTGACGTACCGCGCCTTGGGCGCGTGCACCCGCAGGGCTGCTGACGATGCGTGCGAGATACCCACCCACACGGGCACGGCAGTCAGCAGCTCCCACGGAAAGTCTCCGATCGTCCTCTCGACCATCGCACCCTGGTCGGGGTCGATCACCCGCAACACCTGCTCGGCATTGACGACGTGCCGGACGACCGGAATGACCCGGGCATGCGGGGCGAGCACTACGTCGGCGGCCGCGGTGCGGTGGCTGGAGATCACCACGACAGGCCGGCCATCAGCAGGCTGGCAGATGCGAGTGACCGCCTGTTGGTAGTCCTGCCAGTTCGTGACCTCGTGGACACGAGCCGGGGCGCAGAAGCCGCCGGCCGGGCCTCCCTGACGCCACCACAGCACATCCACGTCGGGCACCATCCGGGCGAGGTTCCCGGCCAGTTCTACGACGGAGTTCTCTGCTCCGCCTCGGGCCGTAGTGACCCAGGTAAGGACAACGTGCGGAACCACTGTGCCTCCTAAGGAAGCGGCGAATTTGGTCACAGAACGTTTCTTGGAACCCACGACGCCTCGGGAGAGACGGGGGTGGGGCGCTGCGCCAGGAAAGAGGAAGGCGGGATGGTCAGGCTGCACCGTCGTCGTCCTTGATCGATCGTGAGAGGTGAGTGGCGTCCCGTGGGGACCCCGCGGCCGGGCCGGAAGGTTGGGGGAGACCGGCAGCGGGGCTCGGGCCCGCGCATGGCGATGCGGATTCACGGGGGCCGTGCGCGGGAGGTCTTCAGACGGCGGCCCTCGGGTCGAGCCGGGCGGGCCGTATGCGGTCGGCGAGGAGAACGGACCACGCGATGCGGCCGGTATCGTCGGTCTGCTCCGCCGAACGCCTGTGCTCTTGCAGAAGGCCTTCGGCGAGGCGGATCCGCTGGACTTCTCCGGTGCCGGCGGGCGCATAAGTGGTCTGCATGTCGCGCCATACCCGCTGAAGCGGATAGCTGTCGTCGAGGGCGTTCGCTGCGTGGAGTTCCATGGCGTCGGTGCCGGTGTCGGAGGCGAGTTCGTGGCCGATGCCCTTGGCCGTGATGAGCTCCATGTCGCACGGCAGGCCACGGTCGAGCATGTCGACGGCGTGGTAGGTGAGGATCCGGGCCATGATCTCCCGGGCGGACATCTGCCCAAGCCGGTCACGGACCACCCCGAGGTCGGCGAGCGTGCCCTTGGAGCGGGGCCGGGCGCTGACGTACTGCGCGGTGAGAGCGACGGCGCTCTCGTGCAGGCCGAGGCTGACCGCCGCCAGGTTGGGCCGCCCGTACAGGACGCTGCTGGACTGCGCGACAGCGAATCCCTGACCCTCCTCGCCCAGCACGTTCTCCGGCGGGATGCGCACGCGGTCGAAACTGATCAGACCGAATCCGAAGCCGTGCAGGCCGAGCTTGCTGATGTGGCGGTGGACGTGCACTCCTCGCTGGTCCGTGCGGACGAGGAACGCGGTGAGGGCCTGCGAGGTGCGGGTGCCGTGTGGGGCGGTGCGGGCGACGACGACGTGGAGGTCCGCGATGTGGCTGTTGCCTACATGGGCCTTGGTCCCGGATAGGACCCACGCTTTGCCGTCCCACTCGGCGCTGGCCTTCATACCTCCGATGTGGCCGCCCTGGTCCGGCTCGGTGACCGCGATCGACATCAGCATGCTCCCGTCGGCGACGCTGGGGAGCAGAGCGGTGCGCTGGTCGCTGGTGCCGAAATGGAGCAGGGCGGCGACCGGGATCAGACTGGCCTGGAGAATCGCGGCGGCCGCGCCGGATACCCGGGCAAGGCGGTGGATCAGGATCGTCTTGGCGACGTGCCCGGCCTGCATGCCGCCGAACGCTGCGGGAACGGTGACACCGAACCAGCGGCGGTTGGCCATGAGTCGGGCCAGCTTCCGGTCGACGCGGCTGGGCGCGCTCTCCATACGCTCCACCAGCGGAAGAACCTCCTCTTGGGCGAAGGCGTCGACGTCCGCCCACAGGGCCTGGTGGCTGGGGGTGAGAAACCTGTCGAGGGTGGCGGGCGTTATGGGCATGGGCATGGCGGTCCCTCTCCCTGATGGGCTCACATGACGGCTGCGGCCAGAACCGCGTGTGGGGGTTCCCGGGCACTCGGCGCGTCAGGGGACAGGCATCTTGATCTTGAGCTCGGCGGCGGCCGCACGGGTGCCGTCCTTGACGATGGCCTGAAGCCGCGCGGCATCGGCGAGAGTGCGCGGCTCGGGGTCGACGATGCAGACCGTGGCCAGCACGAGGCGGGTGGCCTCGTCGATGATGGGGGCGCCGAAGTAGCTCTGGATTCCGATGGCGTCGACGACGTGGTTGCCCTGGAAGCGCGGGGAGGCAGCGACGTTCGGCAGGGGCAGGCCGCGTCTGCGCTGGACGACCTCGGGGCAGTACCCGTGGGCGCGGCTCATCGTGCGGCCGACGATGGGGTAGCCGGCGTCGCGCGGCGGATTGCGCAGGCCGAGGAAGGCCTGTTCTTCGCCGAAGGCGTTCACCATGGCGTAGAGGAAGCCGGCGCGCTCGCCCATGTCGACGGCGATGTCGTCGAGCACCTCGGATCCCTCCAGGCGGATGCCCAGCTCGTTGAATCGCGACAGGCGGGTGGCCATCTCGGTGAGTTCTGTGGCCGGGTCGTCGGTAAAGACGTGAATCCGGCGCTGCACCGTGTGAAGGGACGGGATCGGGGCCGGTACGGAAGTGGCCTGGTGGGGCGGGGTGAGGGTCATGGTGCGTCCAGGAGTGCGGAGTCGGTGGTGGCGGTGTTCACTACGTGCTGGACCAGGGCGAGCAGGATTCCGGCGACGGAATCGGCCTTGCGGGCGTCGCAGAACATCAGCGGCACTCCGGCGTCGACGTCGAAGGCCTCGCGGATCTCGTTCAGGCTGCGCGGGGCGGCTCCGGGGAACCGGTTGATCGCGATGACGAAGGGCAGGCCGAGCTGTTCGAAGAAGTCGGCTGCGGGGAAGCTGCTGGCGAGTCTGCGGGTGTCGGCCAGGATGACGGCACCGAAGGCGCCCTGAGCGATGTTGTGCCAGAAGCTCCAGAACCGCGGCTGCCCGGGGGTGCCGAACAGGTACAGCTCGACAGGCTCGGGTTCGTCCCAGCCGACCCGGCCGAAGTCGAAGGCGACCGTGGTGGTCGTCTTGTCCTTGATGCCGTGCAGGCTGTCGACGCTCTCGCCCTGTGCGGTGAGGACTTCCTCGGTGCGCAGGGGAGGGATGTCGCTGATGGATCCGATGGCGGTGGTCTTGCCGACGCCGAATCCTCCGGCGACGACCAGTTTCAGGACGGCCCGCTCGGCGGGCTGCGGCGGCTGGGTCACGAAGTCACCCGGCCAGCGCGGCCGCATGGGGCCACTTGCGTCTGAGGCCGGCGCTGAAAGCCTGGAGCGTCTGGACGTCGGGACCCTCTCCGTCCGCCCGCTCCGGCGCGGGCACGGTCAGAGAGCCCGCGTCGATCAGGTCGGAGACCAGGACCGTCACCGAGGCGACGTGCAGGCCGATGGTGCCGGCCAGTTCGGCGAGCGGACGCCGCCGTTGCCGGCACAGCTCGATGATCTGGGCGCTCTCCTCGGCCAGCCCGGGGCGGGGCTTCCGGTTGCCGGGCCCCAGCACGGTGTGCAGGCTCAGTCTGTGCCGGGGGCGGGTGCGGCCGTCGGTGACGGCGTAAAGCCGCACGATCGAGGCCGTCTCATCCTCGGCCCCGGCCGGTAACGAGGCATGGCCTGGGCGGCTCATTCGGCACCGTCGCTCTGGCCGTCGTGGGCGCGGACGGGTGTGGTCATGAACGGTGCGAACCGCGTCACCAGTCGTCCCGTGGCGTAGGCGACCGTGCCGATGTTCGCGTCGGAGCGGGCCAGAACCACCAGCACCGTCGCAACGATGCCCCCGCTCTTGTTGAACGCCCGTCCGACGCCGGCGTCGGTGACCAGGAACAGCGCGTCGTCCCGCTCCACCAGGACCTGCTGGGGCGGCAGCTTTGCACGCATCGGCCCGGAGACCCCTCCGGCCAGGCCTGCCATTCCCGCGAACGCCGCGGCCAGCTCGTCGGCCCAGTCGGCGTCCATGTGCGAGCAGCGCACCTGCTGCATGCCGTCGCGCGAGAGCAGCAGCGCGTCCGTGACACCGGGAGTGTCGTCGACGAACTGTTCGAGCAGGCGAGTCATCTGTCCCTTCACCTCGTCGGGGGAGGTCGCGGGAAGGTCGGTTACCGCAGCGGCTGCTGCACCGTTCACGTCGTAGGCCATGGCTGCTCCATGCGAGGTAGTGGGGTTCAGGAGGCGCTGATCGGGGGTGTGCTGGAACCGGAATCCGCGCTCAGCCCGGCGTTGAGGCCCGTTCGCCAGTCGGCTACGACTCGGGGGTTCGCGGCCTGGGATGCCACCGCATGCTGGGCGGCGGTCGGCATGGGCCTGTCCACGCGCTTGCGCCGGGGCAGCGAGTCGACGCCGCCCCCGTTAGGGCGCACGAGTTGCTGGACCGCTCCCGTGTGTGTCAGCTGCGGGGCGGCGGGTGCCGACTCGGTCGAGATAGTGACAGTGCCGACCGTGGGAGTGGTCGGGACGAGGTAGCGGTCGGGGACGACCACATTGGCGGTGGTCCCGCCCATCGCGTTCAGCGTGAGCCAGACCCTCAGGCCGTGCCTCGCGGCGATCTTGGCGGTGGTGATCAGGCCGAGGTTTCCGTTGCGGACCTGGCCCGCGACGTCGGCCTGGTCCGGGTGCGTGAGGAGATGATTCAGCATGTCCCGCTGGGCGGGATCCATAAGGAGCGTTGCTCGGTCCTCGACCTCGATCAGCAGGCCGGCCGCCACCTTCTGCGCGCGCACAAAGACTTTGGTCGCCGGATCGGAGTGCTCCAGGCCGTTGTCGATCAGCTCGGCGAGCAGGTGCGCCACCTCGGGGTGCACATGGGCGGGCAGCGCGAAGGCGGAGCCGACGCCACCCGACGCAGTCAGGACGCGCGTGTACTTGACCACCTCGGACTTCGCGCCACGCAGCACCGTGGCGACCTGAACGGGTGCGCGCGTCTCACGCAGGGACTGGCCGCCGAGGACGACGGACACGCTTTCCACCATGCGGCGCAGCCGTGTTGCGAGGTGGTCAATCTTGAAACTCCGATCCAGGAGCACCGGATCTTCGGTCGCCTTCTGCAATCCGGTCAAGTGCTCCAGCATCTCGTCGATCAGACCGTGCTGGCGCCGCGTCAGGGTCCGGTGCATCTCCACCAGAACCGCCGCCTGGGACTCGTCGTGCACCCGCAGCAGGGCACCCGCGCCCTGAACCTTCAAGGAGCCGATCAGTTCGAAGACCTTCTCCAACGAGTCGTCACCAGCTCGCCCAGACTCCTGCGGGAGCGACGGCCGCCCTCCTCGGCAGAGCTGATCGGCCGTCCAGATCATGGTCTGCTCAGCAGCGCCGGCGGCTTCCGCGACCAGTTGCAGCTCCACGTCCCGCTTGAGCTGGAGCGAGGCTGCCACGGTCTGTATTCGGATGAAGCCGACCAATGCCGCGATCAGCACGCTGCCGCCAAGGGCCGTCGCGAGCTGGGTGATGCCGAGCCGGTACACCCAGGCGGCGAGAAGGGTCATGCCCCACAGCGCGACAATGCACAGCAACGGCGCGAGCAACACACCGCCGACCTCGTCGAGGAAACGGTTCGCGCTATGGCGGCGGTTTCGTCTACGGCGATGGGTGACCGGCCGGGAGGAAGGCACGCGGTCAGACATGGGGGTTCCTCAAGAGTCAGTTCCGACAGGGAGCAGAGGAGGGGAATGCGCCGATCAGGCGGTCCATCGTCGGCACATCAGGTGATGGGGAGAATGGCCTGCACGGTCTTGCCCACGGTCTCGCGGTCGACGCTCTTCACGTCCCACGACAGACGCCCCCTGTAGTGGGCCACCCACCACAGCCCCGTAGGCGTACCTCGGGCTTCGCCAGTCTGGTTCGCCACCTCGTCGAAGCCCGGGAAGTCCGGGTAGGCGTCGTCCACCTCGATCATCAGCTCGTGGGTCTCCGGGATCACCGCCATCCGCAGGGCGACGTGGGCAGGAGCGGAAATCTTGCCGTGCTTGACGGCGTTGTCCACCAGCTTGTCGGTAACCCGGGCCGCGATGTCCACGTTGCCGTGCCAGTGGCCAATTGTGAGCCAGGTCCGGGTCCGCAATCGGGCGTTGGGTCCAGCTGCCTCATTTGCCAGCAGTGACGTGCTCCAGTCGAACGCGGGCTTCTCCGGCCATCGCAGAGGAAGGAGGGTCTGAGCCTCATTCGCGCAGCGTCGCGAAGCGGACCTGCCCGCCTCATTCTGAAGTGTCGTCATGTGTGTCCTCGGGGTGCCGGTTTGCGGTGCCCCTACCGTTTCAATCAGGGCAGTTGGCGTCACGGGCACCGGTGACCAACTTTTCTGGACACCCACCGCCGCACCCACCAGGGAAAACCCGCCTTTCTGGACAGACAGTTGGTCTCCCCATCCCCATTCCTCCAGGCCAAGCCCAGCCGAACGATCGATGACGCAGCTACCGTGAGTCCCCGACACCGCATAGGGAGCACGCCCATGAACGCCCCCTCGAAGCCCGGTTCTAAGGCAGACCGGGATGCCCTCCGCCAAGACATGACTGCCGCCGGATGCACGCTCGCGGACATCGCCATCGAGCTGCGCTCCCGCTTTCGGATGCGCCCCAGGGAAGCGTGGCGCCACGCCCACGGCTGGACGCTTCAAGAGACAGCAGACCGGATCACCCAAGCCAGCACCTCACGCCCCGGCGAGTCTGTCGCCGCCGACGCCTCCCTTGTAGGCAAGTGGGAGAAGTGGCCGGGCCCCTCCTCACGTCGTCCCAGCCTCCCGGTCCTGTCTGCCATGGCGGAGGCCTTCGCGTGTGGCGTAGAGGATCTATTGGACTTGGAAGATCGACGGGCGCTACCCAAGTCGGATCTGCGTCTGCTCATCCACCGTCCGCCGACCGCCGGATCGTCGACCCCACCGATGTCCCTCGTCGCCGCGCAGGAGCCAACCGGAACCGATCTCGTGCGCCTAGCCGCCGACGAGTCTGCGACGTGGGCCCAGTGGGCAGAGGCCTCCAACGTCGGCGACATCGCACTTGAGCAACTGATGGCCGAGACACGCTCGCTCGCGTCGGACTACCTCACCTCAGATCCCGTCCCGCTCTTCGTACGGACCCGGGCACTTCGCGATCGCGTCTTCGCCCTCCTCGAAGGCCACCAGTACCCCCGTCAGTCAGCCGACCTGTACGCCGCGGCCGGCTACCTGTGCGGGCTCCTGGCGTGGATGTCCTCAGACTTGGGTCAGCTGCGCAATGCGGACACCCAGGGCCGGACGGCGTGGCTGTGCGCCGAGCTGGCGGGTCACAACGAACTGCGCGCCTGGGTGCTTTCGACGCGCTCGAAGGTGGCGTTCTGGGACGGACGCCATCGGGAGGCGATCAACTTCGCCCGGCACGGCGCCACATATAACACCACGGGCACCGTGGCAGTGCTCCTCGCCTGCCAAGAAGCCGACGCCTGGTCCGAACTGGGTGCCCAGGACGAGGCGCTGACGGCGCTCGCGCATGCCCAAGACGCGCGCGCCGCAATCAGCGGCGAAGACGAGATCGGCGGCATCTTCGCCTGCCAGCCCGCGCGTCAGGAGAACTACGCCGCAGCCGTCCAGCTGCGTGTGGGTCGCCCCGCTGATGCCTTGAGATCCGCAGACAACGCCCTCAGACTCCTGGCTGTACAGCCGGTCAGGGCGTACGGCACCGAGGCGCAGATCCACATCAGCCAGGCCGCAGCCCATCTGGCCAACGGTGAAGCAGAGGGCGCTCTCGAATCCCTTGCCCCTGTCCTCGCGCTTCCGCCAGACCACCGCCTCGAACCCGTCACCCGCCGCCTCAGCGAACTATGCGCGAGCGTTGGCCGCCCCTATGCCAGTGGCACCGCGACTGTCGGACTGCGGCAAGCCGTCGAAGAGTTCTGCAGGGACTCAGCTCCGCGACACCTTGCCCTCTCGCCAGGAGAGGGCTCTCCCTGATTTGATCGCAAGCTATGACGACTCAACCCGAGACCATGCGGAACCACTGGTGGTGGCGGCCCGGCTGGAGCGTGGGCCGCCGCTTCTACACCTGGCACCTCACGTTCGAAGGCCAGGACGACGTGCACCGGCTCGCTGCCGAGTACCGTTCCGCCCTCGCACATCTCGGAGACAATCTCACCCCAATCCCCGACCAGTGGCTGCACCTGACCATGCAGGGCATCGGCTTCGTGGGCGAGACCAAAGAGCAGGACGTCTACAGCATCGTGGACGCAGCCCAGACGCGGTTGGCCGCTGTTCCGGCCTTCGACGTCCAGATCGGACCGGAGGTGCGGGACCCCGAAGCGGTACTTCTGCACGTCCACCCCGACGGCCGTATCCGGGCCGTCAGAAACGCCATTCGGGAAGCTATCGGAGATGTTCTCAATGAGGTCCCGGAGAAGGCCGAGGGTTTCACTCCGCACGTCTCCGTGGCCTATAGCGCGGGAGACGGTCCTGCTGAGCCGATCGCGCGTGCGCTCGCCGACCTCAACCTCACGCCGGCGCATGCTCGCATCTCAGCCGCGGAACTCATCGTGATCCACCGAGACAACCAGATGTACGAGTGGGAGACCTTCGCGAAGGTGCCGCTCGGCTGATGGCTCTTCCCATACGGGGTCTTGCCGCTGTGAGCCGCAAGATCCCGCACCTCACTTGAGCACCCTCTGCGGTCCAGGGTGACTCGGTGAGCGTGGCAGAGGCCGTCTGCCACTTGCTGCGGGACGTCCTTGACGGCTGTGGGCGGGGATCGACGCGGTCAGCGCCAAGCAGGGCAAGCTCTTGAGGGCCGAGCCGATCGCCCAGCAGATGGTCGAGGACCGCGTCCGGGTGCGCGGCGCGTTGGTCGACCTGGAGAACGAGTGGGCGACATGGCAGCCCGACCGACCCCGAGAGCCCCGGCCGGATCGACGCCTCCTGTGTGCTGGTGGGTGTACGGCCTGATTCCCGAGGCGAACAAGGGCGCCATCGTCCACGCCCCGCTCCCGACGGCTCCGCGCCCGGGTAAGTTCAGCGGCCGGTCCGGGCTGGCTTCCGGTGCGGCGGCCCTTATGAGGCCACCGCGGTGGTGCTCTACACGCCGACGTCCGGTACGGCGGTCGAGTTCTGTGAGCCAAGCCCGTTCCCGCTCGTCGACGGCCCGGAGGTCCGCTTCCGGAGGCACCGCGTCGGCCACGTCACCGCTGTGCGGCAGGAACGCGACCGGGTGCTGTGGCGCGGCGTCCTGGACGGGCCGCCGCTGCGTGGATTGGAACGCGAACCCGACCCCGTTCAGCTGGACCAAGACCAGCCGAAGAGAATCGACGACTTACTTGCCCGCTTCTGCCAAGCGGATCTCTGGCGCAGGACACTAGGACAGAGGATTTGGTTGAACTCCGGGTGCCTGCTGAATTGTCACCGGGCCGACTGTATTGAGACCTGGAAGGTTACTGGGCACCTCCGTTGAATTCTCTATAGCTTCGGTGTAGACCTTCTCGCCTATACGGAGACAGGTAACGAAGGGTACCCGGAGCGCAAGGTCAGCGAGTTCAGCGACGTCCCAGTACACCTTGTACATCTGGCCCGTGCGCTCATCCTCAGCAACGGCGTATCCGGAGTTGAAACCCTTTATGAATTTAAGGGTCCGGTCACCTGTTGGGCCGAGGAGCTCGACTATCTTGGGGAGTTTGCTGAGCGAGGCGGTCCCGCACTTCACTATCTGCTCCTGCACCGGAGTGAGCGGGCGCGGCGGGACTCTTGTTTGAGCTGATGGGTGGCTGGTGGTTGGCGTCGTGAGATCGGGCGTTGGTTGTGTGCTGGTGGTGCCCGAGTTCTCTGATGGGGTGCTGGGGTGGTCGGCAGTGCCTGCACCCGTGGTGTCGGTGGTGCCCGAACCGTCAGAAGGGGTGCTGGGGTGGTCGGCAGTGCCTGCACCCGTGGTGTCGGTGGTGCCCGAACCGTCAGAAGGGGTGGTCGGACCTGTTGCGTCTGCGGGTGCCTGTGAGGCTGCTACGGCGGTAGTGGCTCCTGCGGAAATGAGGAGCGCGCCGCTAATGCAGGAAGCGCAAATAAGTCGGGGGATTCGCCCCCGGGCCCTGGCAGTCATGATGACTCCGTGTATACGTATCGCTTGCGGTGGGTGCGAATGCGCTTGGCCTCTTTAAGGCTCATCTGTTGAAAGGGGCACGACTCGGGCGCAGATTCCATCAGGACGCAAGCCCGAGGGCCCATATGGCTCATCCTTCTCCACCCTGTCCTCCACTGCAAATTTTCGACCGACATGTCGCATGGCTTGACGGCTAGGGCAGCGCCGAGTGTAGATCCCCTTTCATTCCTTCCCTGTGCCGTGTGCCTCACATGTACGTGATGCCGCACGGCCGCGCGCGTCGGGCGTACGGCGCAGGAGGGCATTCGCTGTACGAGGTCGGCGGGCAGTCGGCACACTGGTCAGCTGTGAGGTGGAGGAGACGGCGGTAGCGTGCGAGCTCGTCCAAGGCGATTGCGAGTGTCTGGGTGAGGTTGGTCGTGCCGGGGCGCCCGCTGCCCCGGCGTGACGACCAGGGACAGGGGGCGACACCGGCCGTCGGCGCTCAGGTGGAGTTTGCTGGTGAACCCGCCCCGCGAGCGGCCCAGTTCCTCACCTCCTGCACCACCTCCACCAGCCGGGCGAGCAGGCTCTGCCACGGCGTTTCGCCCTGATGTTCTGCCGTCTCGGCCCCCTTTGACGCAGGTGCCGGCGGCGGTTCGGTCCGCGCACCGGCCGCGTGCTGATGGGCACGCACGATGGTGGAGTCCACCGAGATGTCCCAGTCGATCTCGCCCGCGGCATCGGCAGCAGCCTGGACCTGTTGCAGCAGACGTTCCCACGTGCCGTCGGCCGACCACAGCCGGTGGCGTTCATACACGGTCTTCCACGGCCCGAAACGCTCGGGAAGATCCCGCCAGTGCACCCCGGTCCGCACCCGGTGCAGAATCCCGTCGATCACCTGCCGGTGATCCCGCCACCGGCCACAACGCCCATTACTCACCGGCAGGAACGGCCGCAGCCGTTCCCACTCGGCATCCGTCAGATCACTCCGCCCCATGCCCATAACAACGACTCAGGCACAGGGCAGTCACATGATCGCCCGGACAGCTCCTAGCCGCATTGCATTCCCTCATCGGTCTCGGCCGGAGCACGTACACCCGAGGAGACGGCCGTGTCCATCACCGCGGAGATCATCGCCCACGCCAACGGGGCGAGTGGACTGCCGCTGTCTCTGCACACCGGCCCCATTCACCGTGCCACTGCCGGGATACTGCCGACCGCAAGCACCTTGATCGAATGATTCCGTAACACGTACGCTGACGGCCGTTACTGTGTGTGGCGCAGGGCGAACAGCCCGCTGAACGCGGTTCGTTCGGCTTGCCTGCGGGATGCGGGGGTGCAGGGTTGGACAACTCCATGCCGGTGGCAGCTGGTGTTCCGCCCATCCATTTTGGAGTGCACGAACTGCGGACCGGAAGTGCGGACGGGGCACGGGCCGACTTCGAGAAGATGCTCGCGCAACTCGCCAGTGCGACCAATCCGAACGTCCGGATGATCGCCGCGAATCCGGGCGACTGGGGAATCGACGCTTTCGCCGGTGACCTCGGGGGCGCCATCACGGTCTGGCAGTCCAAGTACTTCATGCCGAAGACCACAACCAGCCAGTCGCAGCAGATTCGCGAGTCCCTCGCGAACGGGCTGAAAGCCGCAGCGGCCAACGGCCACACCATCACGCTCTGGATCCTGTGCATCCCCTCCAGCATGGACGGGCCGGCAGCCCAATGGTGGGACGGCTGGAAGAGGCGGCAGGAGAAGGCTCATGGCCTCGTCATCGAGCTGTGGGACGAGACCAAGCTCGTGAAAAAGCTGCTGAGCCCCGAAGGTGACCAGGTACGCCGCGCCTATTACGAACCCTTCACGGCGCCCGCCGTCCCCGCCCAGGAGCAGATGCGCCTCGTGCTGGACGTGGAGGAGGACAGGGCGGCGGCGCTCGACTCGGCTCTGTTCGTGCGCCAGATGACCGAGGCCGGCCACGTCGAACTGGACTCGGCGAAACGGCAGTTCTTCAACGCCGACCTGGTGGCGCGCGAAGTCGCGCACAAGGGCGTGCCGGCTGAGGTTGCTGCCCTGAGCTCTGCTGATGCCACCCTTCACGGGGTGTGGGAGATGCAGTTCAACGAGTGCTCGGCTGAGGGCACCCTCGCTGCTCTGCACGGCCGGGTATGGCGCGAGGTGCGCGGGGAGCACGACAAACTGCCCCAGGTGCTGCGTCTGGAGGTGACGCACAGCTGGGGTCTGGTCCACCGGCTGGTCGACAACCGTCGGGCAGGGTGGGTCACGCACTGGCGGCAGATCGCGAGCGGTCATGCCGACGACTGAGGGTTCGCATCCGTCCGTACCGCTCGACCACTGATGAGGAGCATGCCGTGCAACCAGACCGGCCGGTTGTGATGCCCGAGGACGAGGTACCTTTCCGGCTGGCTCAACTGCTGCTGCTCCTTGACGCCGTCGCCGCGCAGGACGCAAACGGAGCGACCCTGGAACGCATCGGGTACTACGACTTCCTGTCCGCGAACCCCTTCCTCGTGATTCCCTCCGAGGGCCGGGACGCGAGCCTCCTCCGGCTGGCCGGATTCGACCCGCAGGTCCTCGCCTACGCGTCCTCTTCACAGCGATTCACGAGCCGGCGAGAACGGATCCAGCACGACTTGGCGCTCCTGGTGGCGTATGGGTGCTGCCGGGTCCGAAATAGCAACGGCTCCCTCACCTACTCGATCACAGAGGTCGGTCAGCACCTCGGCGGGCAGTTCACCGCCACCTACGCCACCTCCTTTGCTACCGCCGCCGACATCGTCGTCCGCCAGCTCCGCAAACTCAGCGACAAAAGGCTGCGCGAGCAGACCGCACGGTGGCTCAGGCCGGACGGACCCGGCGGACCTGCGGCTGCCCTCATGAGCGTCCTGGGGCCAGGACCGTTGCTGGAAACGTCCTGGGAGGGATGATCACCATGGAGCCGCTTCCCGGCATCCGGATCCGCCGTCTACGCCTGGTCGGCATGGAGCGGTCCTACAACGTCGATTTCACCGCCGAACAGCGGGTACGGAACCTCTCCGTCATCGCCGGGGCGTTCAGCTCCGGCAAAACAGCCGTCCTGGAGTTCATCGCCTACGGGCTCGGCGCGAAACGGCACCCCCGCCACCAGGAGGTGCTGCGAAGGGTCCGTTCATGCCTCCTCGAGGTCGAGCTATCCGGCGAGCCGCACGTGATCGAGCGGTCGGTCGGAGAGCCTTCGAAGGTCGCCTTCGTACGCCTCGGAACCCTCGACAGCAGGCCCACCTCCAGGGCCGAGAGCAGGCCCATCGACCCGCCCGGGGCACCGGAGAGCCTGTCCTCCCTCCTCCTGAGTCACTGCAAGCTCGAGGGCGTCCAGCTACGCGAAGCGCCCACCAACAGCGAATCCCGCACGGACCCGCTCAGCTTCCGCGACTTGATGTGGCTCGCCTTCCTGCCCAACGAACGCGTCGCTGACAAGAACTTCCTGTTCGAGAACGACTACATGCGCAAGCACAAACTGCGGCAGGTCGTCGACGTCGCCTTCGGAGTCCACGACGACCGCGCCGTAGAACTCGGCCAGCGCATCCAGGAACTCGGCGGCCGGCTCAACCGCGCCAAAGCCGAACTCGCAGCAGCCCGTACCTTCGTCGTGGAGCAGGATCCCACCGCACTGGACGGTGAACCCACACCTGCCGTCCACGAACAGGAGCTGGCTGACATCACAAGCCAACTGGGGGAGTTGGACCGCCGCGCGCAGGCGGGAACGGAATTCGCAGCCCAGCTGCGTCACCAGCACAGAACGGCGGCCCAGACTTCTCACCGGGCGGCCGCGGTCCTGCGGGACTGCGAAACGCAGCTCCAACGCCTGATGCCTCTCCGGGCACAGTACGCGGACGATCTCCTCAAGCTCGGCATGCTCGGCGAGGCACAGCAGCTCTTCGACCCCCTGAGCGTCACCACCTGCCCCGCGTGCCTGAACCGGCTGTCGGCTCCCCCCGCCGCCGACCACGGACGCTGCAGCCTCTGTCGGCACGAACTGACAGCAGCGGAAGGGACGTTGGTCCTGGGCACTGCTGACACCAGCAGCCAGGCCGGGGACAGCCGGGTGGACGTCGCGGCCGAGACCCGGTCCACAAAGGCCCGCCTCAAGGAGATCACCACCTACATCGATGAGCTAGGCGCCTCGCTCACCGCACTCAAACTCCGGGCGGAAGAGGCGGCCGTCCGGGAAGAGGAAGCCGCCGCCGCGCTGGACGCCGCGACGTCGCCCTCCGTCTCACCGTTCCTCGCCGCCCGCGACGACCTGCACCGAAGGCGCGAACAGGTCCTGCGTCAACTCGAACAGGCCGAGAGCGCGGTCAAACTCCGCGAAGGACTCGCCAAAAGGGCCGACGCCGTGGAACGCCACGAAACCCAGATCACTCGTCTCCGCGAGGAACTTGCACGGCTTGGAGACGCCTCCCATGACCGCGATCGGGTCATCGCCAAGATCAGCAGCCGATACGGCGAGCTCCTGCGAGCCTGGCGCTATCCCAAGGTCAGTACGCCCTTCATCAAGACCGACCTCACCCCCTTCGTACGCGGTGAGCCGTACCAGGAAGCCTCCTCCGGCGCCCGCACCCTCCTGACCCTGGCCTGGCAGCTGGCCGTCTTCGAAATCGCCGTCGAAGCAGGGGCCGCACACCCGGGATTCCTCATGATCGACAGCCCTCAGAAAAACCTCGGCCACGGCGGCACCCTCGATGCCGTAATCGCGGACGCCGTCGCCATTGACGACTTCTACCACCACCTCTCCCTCTGGCTCGCAGACCGCGGCAGCCGAACACAGCTCATCGTCGCCGACAACAGCCCGCCACCGGTGGTGGAAGGCAGTGTGGTGGTGCGCTACAGCCGCGACGAGGACCGGCCGCCGTATGGGCTGATCGAGGACGAAACCAGTGCGGACGAAGAGGCAGAAGCCGACGCGTGAAAAACCCTCCCAGCCACGGTGCCCTTCATCGGTAGCAGGCTGATCCAGAAGACCGCAGCGTTGCGGATCGCTCACTCAGAAGTTGAGGCGCGGGTTCGGGTCTGGCGTCCGCCCGGCAGCCGCATGTCGGTAGGCATCAGTGGCTGCCGGGGCTCGGACGGGTGACGCAGACCATGGCGCGGTAGAGGGCGGCGGAGACGACAAGTGATGTCAGCTCCCGAATGACACCACTTGTTGACATCCAACCGAGTCGGCCCAGGTCAGCAGGCTCCACACGACTAACTTCGCTGTCAAAAGACAGCCCCGCCCGGGGACGGCGGGCCCTTACCCACCTAGAATCAAATATGTGTTCGATGACCTGCCGGAGAATCTGCCCCGCCTGGAGACGCTGCGGGTGTGGCACACCCTGTGGCTGACCCGCATCGATGCGAAGATCGCCGCCGTGCAGCAGCGGCAGGCAGAAACTGAGCACCGCCGACGCCGCCGCCCCGAGCCGCCGGATTGGACGGTCGAGCTCGGTATCGGAGCCGGACGGCCGCCCGTCCAGGTTCACGCCGGTGACTGCCACATGGCGGGCAAACGGTGCCGCCCGGTCGGCCGCGACGAAGCACGCCGCCTCCTCGCCGACGGCCTGCGGTCCTGCACCCACTGCCGCCCCGACACCCAGCTGGACATCGACTTACCCTGCGGCACCACCCCGGCCCCCAGTCCCCTGCCGCAAGGACATCAACACGATGAGTACTCCACCGCCCCCGCCGCCGCTCGCAGACCCTGACCCGTCCGCATTCGTCTGCCTGGGCAGCCAGGTCGGACCCTGCGCCGTCTGCCAGCGCAAGACGCACAGGTACGGCCACGGCGGCAGCCCGCTCTGCCAATGGTGCATGGCACCCGTCCTGGAGGGCTGGGGGCCGACCACCCGATTCACCAACACCCGCATCTGAAGGTCAGCATGCCTGGCGCCGCATACCGGGCCGTCCCGGAGTACACCCGAACGCCACGGCCGCCCGGTGGAAGAGATCTCCGGTGACCCCAGCCCATGCTGACCGCCCCGACCGCCGACCCCGCGGTGCGAGAGCGGTGTGCATCGTCAGCGCCGGCCTGCATCCCGCCCCTGACTCTCTTGACGAGTAATGACGCAAAGTCGCGTTAATGGCTCTCGTGAGTCCCGAGGTCGTCGTGGAGGTCTCCGGAGACATCGCCCGAGACAGCGCCGACGGCTTCCGCCCTCCGGTACGACTGCGGCGCATCGGGCACAACATCGGCGTCCAGGGGTGCCGCTGCTCGGAGCGGCCGCCTGTCGGCAAACGCATCACAGCCCGCATCACCCTGCTTGACAGCCGACGCGCCCACCAGACTGAGCCCCCTGCTGCTGCGATGCGGCAGAAGGCCAAATACGTTGAGTCACCTGGGGCGCATCGGCGGCGGAATGACCGATGCGACGTCCCAGTCATTCCGGCCGGTGAGTTCCCCTACTCCACGGCGTCGTCGTCGGCCTCGATCTCCCTGCGCAGCCTCACTGGGGTGTCTGGGAGGCTTTCCATGAGGCGAAGGATTTCGCCGTATTCACTGCGTCGAAGTGTCCTCAGCAGCGGAATGGCGCCCTGCATGAACTCCGACAGGTAGATCTTGGCCACCGTGCGGCCCGTGGCAGCCCTCTTCGTTAGGTCACACTTGATGTGCCTCGTTCCGCCGAGGGAGATGACCGCTGCGCGCACCGAGGACCTTTGCCCAAGGGCGCCCCGGAGGTCATCAAGGATCACCTCGGTACCTAGACTGAGCGGTGGTGCGGTGTACTCAATCTGGCCTCCGGCAGCTGACTCGATTGTAAGCTCGCTGATGACCACTTCGGCTTCGGCAGCTCTGTCGAGCAGTTCAGGTAGCCCAACTGAACCGTCTTCGATCTCTTCCATGAAGTCCATGGAAGAGATCGGGCCGACCGAAAACAGGGCGCGATATCGGTCAGTCGTATACCCGAGGACACCCCCGTGGGTGAACCACCTGGGCTCGGCTCCGTATCCGCTCTTCGTAAGCGCATCGGATACACGGCAGCTCTTCGCCTTGAACCGGTCCAGGTTGGCGCTGACGAGTCGTTGAAGGTTGACGGAGCTGGCTGGCATTTCGATCTCGCACAGCTGAGCCAGAGACACGCCGGATCCAATGCGCTGCCAGAACTCCTCGTCCTCAGCAACGGCGATTTCAAGCAGCAGCTTCAAACCTTGTGCGTCAAGGTCCGGCCGGACGTCGGTTGCGCCTGGGAAACTCGCCGGGGACGCCCCAGAACCCAGCCAGACAGCGTGAAGGAGCCGGGTGAACTGGTCGGCGTGGGACGGGTCGAGCAGGGACTCTGCGGCTTCCACAGCCCCCCGCGTCTGATCGACTTCGGCCCGCTGCGCACCATCGAACCCCAAGCCGACAGCGTCACTCGTAGATCGTGCCCTCGTCTGGTCGACCAGCCCTTTGCCGCCCTGCAGTACAGCGCGTGAGAGCAGTCGCAGCACAGGGCGATCTTGCCGGTCAGCCGAGAACGTCTGAAGGCTGTCCGGATCGGCGACCAGGGTCCTGGCGTTGGCCGACTCGCGGCCCAGTTCCTCGGTGTGACCCTGGTCTCGCAACGGAGCGAGCGGCATCAAGATGGGCTGACGCGCCGAAATTACCGCGATGTCCTCTCTGAGGTACTGCGGATTAGTGTTTGTTCTGAGGAACACCTGACGTTCTTCTTTGCTCCCAGTCCACCGAAGTACAAGGTCAGGCGCGTAGGTGTGGTTGAAGTACTCGGTCGACTCGACCCTCACCGCCTCGTCAGATGAGCGGAAGTTTGCGATCACCGCACTCTTAATCGACTCCACATTTCGGGCCGGATCGTCCCCCATGAGATTGGAGATGGCGACAGAGTATTCACTCATCAAATTTCCCCCTTCTCGGCTTGGTGGGCGAGAATTAGCCCGCGGTGCTGTGGCGTGATTACGAGCTTCTCTTGCTTTTCGTGCAATACAATCAACCAGAGGCGTTCTGCGACATCGACCACGACACTCTGGTCGATCTCGGAAAGCGCCTCCTCTCTATCCTGCGTGCCAAAAATCCGCTCAATATTGCGCGGCTGAAGTAGCCCCTCAATCACCGTCTCCGGGCTGCAAAGTGAAGTCCATTTTGTAACGCGGAAAGGATGCCAAGTAATCCACATGAAGTGATCTGCCAAACGGTGGTGATCTCGGCGCGTGAGATAGCACTTGGCTACCCAGTCGTCGTAGTGGGTTCCCTGATCGCCGGCGTCATCATAGTTTTTACACTCACCAACGAAGAAGTGCCCGTCGAATTCCCCGCCGCTGAGAATGCCGCCTACATCGAACGAGTAGGGTCGTTTCTCTCCATGAGGCCAGTTGAACTCCAGCCTTGAAGCCATCACAGAGTCTTCGTTGGTCCAGGAGCTGCGCACCCTCGTGGTCGAGTCGAGCCACCGTTTCGCTCGTCTTGCACCATCCGCCCCCTTGATGTGCATCGCTTCCCCTGTCATGCCGCGATGGTAGCGGCACACACCGTCACTTGTAGCCGCACGAGCAGGACGAGGATGGCCGGCGTGAGGACAACCCTCCAAGCGTTGCGGTCCGTGGCCGACCGGCCGCATTCGACCTTCACGGTGGCGGTAACGCGGTTGCGGTGAGCCATCCGCGGCCCGCCACGCGCTTCGCATGCCACATCGCCCGGCGCTGACCTGAGCTAGTCCTCTATCTACAGGTGCCCTGCCAAATTCCGTCGGTCTCTGCGAGCATCTGCCAATGGTCGACAGTAGGGACCCTTCGGCGCTGCGCACACTGGTCGGCAACCTTGTCGCGGGTCTGGGCAGCCTGACACACAAGGAGCTGAACCCAGCCTTCGAGCAGCTGGGCATGCCGCCCGTCCCTGATGACGGCACGAGCAAACGCGACCGGATCGAGTTAAGCCTCAGCCAGGTACCGGACGACGGACTACGGCGGGTCACGCAACATATCTTGGAGCACAGCCACCTCCACGTGAGTCCATCGCTCCGCTACCAACTCGAGGACCTGTTGTGGGCAGAGGACGCCCCCGAGATACCCAAGAAGGCCCGACGTGAACTGGCGCGCGCGCTCGTCCTGTGGGAGCTGTCCCAGCACCACGACCGCTTCATGCGGCTACTTGAGCAATTCTGGTTAGCCACGGATTCGGGTCCCTCCTACGAGGAGCTGGAGGGCTTGCTACTGAACGGGATGCGTCAGGTCACGCTGAGAGACCTCATCGAGCGGCACGTCTTCCGTAATTCCGGGGACTGGTCAACGGAGGACCTTTTCGAGGAACTTGGCGCGTTCGAGGCGGGCAACGCCAGGTTCACCCGCTTCCTGGAGGGCCTGGTCTCAGCGGACGTCCTCCTTGACGAAAACCTCCAGGCGAAGACCGTCGGCACGATCAACCTTCATCTCCGATGTGCTGGGGTCGAGTTAAGAGTGACCGGCAACGATGGTGGTTATCCCCTGTACACAGCGATCTCGACGCGCCTGCCCGGAAATCGACGGCCGAAGAACATCATCTTTGCGTCTCTGGGAAAACCGGACATTCGTTTCCGCTCCTCGGTGGACAACGACATCGAGATTGTCGGAGGGCGCCCGGACAACGCCCTCGTCTATGACCGGGAGATCCCCACCGAGGGCCTACGCTGGCGTGATCTCCACATCTGGTGGCAGGACACCCTAACTTCAGCAGTGCCATCGACGCCCGGAAGGATCTCTACCAGCGACTCCTCAAGAGCCTGCCGAAAAACTCGAACGGCCAGAAGAATCTCTTCACTGCCTACCACGAGGTATTCGCGCCCTCGGTCGAAGTTCCGGCGCTCCTGCCCGAAGTGTGGCTCCACTGGGACCACAAGACCGTTGAAGAGCGCGGCCCTGAGGCGTTGCTGCGCTCCCGCATGGATTTCCTCCTGCTACTGCCCCACGGCCTGCGCATCGTCCTAGAGGTCGACGGAATACAGCACTACACCCGCGATCATGGCCACACGCCGGACACTGCCAAGTACGCCGAGATGGTCGCAGCAGACCGGGACCTGAAGCTCCGGGGGTACGAGGTGTTCCGCTTCGGCCACGACGAGCTCAGGCAAATAGATAGCGCCCGCGCGCTTCTGAAAGGGTTCCTCCCGGACATGCTCCGTCGCTTCAAGGTGACCATCTGACGCCGCTGTGACGCTGGCCCGGCGCGGCTGCGGTTATCCACAGGCCGTCACCCAATTCGCAGTCGCGCCGTACGTTGCTGCCCTGGGTGGATCACGAGCACGGGGGTGTGCATGACGTACGAGGTGGACTTGGCGGTTCGGGCCGAGGACGTACTGAACGAGTTGCCCGAACACGGCCACCAAGAGGTCATGGAGGTGATCGCCGCGGTTCTGGTACGGCCCGGGTCATGGCCTCCGCTCGGTGGCTGGGATGGGGCTGTGGTCTTTGGGCCACGGTCGTGGGTGGCGTTCACCGCGTACCTTGACGGAATCGAGGTCTACGACATGGGCTGGGCAGGTTGACGCCCTCTGTGTCAGGGCGGCGGCGCTCCCAGCCCCAGACAGCCCCGTACCTGACAGCCTTGGCCCTCAGTCTGCTGGCAATAGGCCCCTCTGCTTCATCCAGCGGACCAGTTCCTCGTCCACGCTCGGATACCCCCTCTCCTTCGCGTCGGCGATCCGCTGTTCGGCCTGCTTCCGCGCCCTCGGCACGCCATACGACGCAGAGGGGTAGCCGTACAGTCGATAGCGGGTCTCGAACCAATCGCGGCGTTTCGGATCGGCGATCTCGGCGGCCGCCGTGTCCAGGTCGTCGAGCAGCGCCAGGACCTCTTCGTGGACCGAGAGGTACATCTCTCGGAGGCTCATGCTGCTGTCGCCGAGGCCACCCCCTCCTTGCGGGGTGCCGTTGCCGCACCAGCGGATCGTCAGGTCCATCCCGATGAACCAGGTGGGAGGAGTCTTGTCCCTCTTCCTCCGGTTGCAGTCGTGGCAGACCGGCACGAGGTTCGTCAGGTCATCCGCGCCACCGTCAGCGAACGGGATCACGTGGTCCATGGTCTGCGAGGTGCCGGCGCAGTACATGCACTCGCCGTTGTTAGCCGTGAGCACTGCGAGCCATTCCCAAACCATGAACCGCCGACGGCGCCTCATCCTGACGTCGTGGGGACCGCCACGTCGACGTCCATGCATCCGGCGACCCAGGATTCGACGAGGTCCAGGCCGTACTTCTCATCGAGGAGCTGCCGGTCCCACTCGGCCCGACACTCCGCCTCAGCCGGTACAGCTTCTACCGGGGACGTACCACCGCGAGCCAGAGCCGTGTCTCGTAGCAACTGCCCCGCTGTGGTCCCGGCATTGCGGATTTTCATCCACTCATCGACACGCTGTTGCGCCTCGGCCTTGATGCGGTCGCTACGCTCCTGGGCCGACTCATCCGAGCCGCAGCCCGCCATTCCTCCGACAAGAGCCGCAACCAGTACGAGGGTTGCAGCCCATCTCCCTTGTCTCCCCATGATCGCGGACAGTACAAGGGGGCCTCCGTTGTCCACAAGGCGTCATGTGTCCACAGAAAATGAGGAGTTGGAAGCACCGAGGAGAATCCTTGTATATCGTCGCGACTACGTGTTGCCCGGCCTTCCAGTGGTCCCACGTCGCAGCTAGCGACGGCGGCCATAGGGAGGCTGGATGGCACAGCACCGGAAGAGTCGCGCAAGGTCGAAGTCCCGACCGAAGCGAAAGCACCGCGCGAACTCTGCGGCGCAGAAGGGTGGATGGCCCGACCTAGTGAAGGTCGGGGCCATCCTCGTCCAGCTGGGAATCGTGATCTACGACCACCATTCCTAGCCGGACACACGGCGTCGGTCGCCTTGACCCTGGAAAGTGAGGGTGACCGGCGCTCTCTTGCATCAAGCGACTGATCACGCCCGCAGAACTCCGCGAACGCTCAGAGCCAGCCACCGAAGCCCCAGAGCGTCGATGGCCCCGGTCCGCTCGTGAAGACTGCGGGACGCGACCAGCTGGCTTAGGACCCCACCCTAGAGCACCTAAGGATGCGCTGGCGTCTCTTTCCGACTCTTATAACTTGACGTCGTTCAGCAATGTGCGTAAACCACGGCTCGCACGCGCTAACCAGGTCGACCTCTAACCCCCTAACCCCCTATTTGGGCCGTTAGTAAGGTGGGGGTCTCTAAAATCCGCGCGGACCCGGTGCGCTCCGCGGATACTCTGCGGATTGGTTTCTTGACGCCGGGAGGCTGGTCTAGGCTGCCGCCGTCGCTGGCAACCGAGGTCGGCAGGCAAGGAGAGGCAGACGATGCCGCAAGCGGGACACGCGCCCGGCCCGGCGGGCGCGCCGGGCCGCCGGACGCTCAGTGCGGTGGAAGAAGCGGCCCGGATGGACGCGGTGCGCCGCTACGACATCCTCGACACCCCGCCGGACGGCGCGTTCGACCGCGTCGCGGCGATGGCGGCCCGGCT